>CAIVKT010000467.1 GCA_903906615.1 uncultured Bacteroidota bacterium
ACCACATTGCCGCATTCACACACATTAACTAAGCCATATTATGAAACACATGCTGCACATCATCATCGCCTTCCAGCCGTTCTATCAGCTTGAAAACGTCTTCAGATTGCTCTTCGCTCAATTCAATGGTATTAGCGGGTATCCATTCCAATTCAGATGAGATAACCGTAAGCTTCTTTTCTTCCAGCGCTTTCAGCATATTGCCAAAGTCGGTGAATCCGCAGCGGATGATCACATTACCATCGCTGTCTTCGCCTACTTCTTCCAGGCCATAGTCTATGAGTTCCAGCTCCAGTTCGTCCATATTCAGCCCTTCAGGCTTCAGTTTGAACATACCCAGGTGCTTGAACAGGAAGCTTACAGAGCCACTGTTACCGGGTGTACCACCGCCCTTATTGAAGTGCGAGCGCACATTGGCCACCGTACGTGTGGTATTATCAGTAGCTGTAACCACCAGCAGCGCTATGCCATGGGGTGCATATCCTTCATACAGCACCTCGTCATAGTTGCTTTGGTCCTTACCCATCGCATTCTTAATGGCCGCCTCTATACGGTCCTTAGGCATGTTAAAGGACTTGGCATTCTGCATCACGCGGCGCAGCATAGGGTTGGTATCCGGCTCCGGGCCGCCTTTCTTTACTGCTATTGCTATTTCCTTACCTACACGGCTGAATTGTTTCGCCATGCGGTCGTACCGCGCAAACATTGAGGACTTACGTACTTCAAATATCCTACCCATATATAATTATCCGGTTTTAGAGGGCGCAAAAATAAGAATTGTTTTCCAGTAGTCACATATTCATACAAAAACAGGAAGCAAATAGCTTCCTGCCCAGTTTTTATGACCAAAAAACGTCGACAAAATACCTTTAAAACTTCACAGTAATGAAAAACACAACAGGCGAGGTGAAATTGCCCTGTCCTACCTTACCATTGCTGCTTACAGGGGCGCTCAGCACCGGATTTGCCATGGTCGGGTCGCTGATACTGATCGTATTCGTGCTGTTGCCGGAAACATAGTAAAAGCTGGCCTCAGTACCTATCAGCACACTCTTGGTAACGCTGTAACGCAGCCAGCCCATAGGCCCTCCGCCATAGGTAGACGATACAGATTTGGTATCTGTAACCGTACCCGGATCGGTACCTGAAGCATTGGTAGTATTGGTCGTATGGTCGTTATTGGTAGTATACACAAGGTCCAGGCCCGCACCCGCGCTCCATTTCCCTGTTAGTTGAAACAGTTTTTCCACACCCAGCCGCGCCTGCAGGTCATTGATCTTGGTCACAGTAGTAGATATGCCGCCATCATCGCTGCCGGTGGTAGAGTTGTAGTTATAACCAATGCCTGCCCTTAATCCCCAGCCGGTTTTCTTTGAATTAATGCTATAGGTAAGCAGGTAAGGGTTTACAGCTGTACCTGTAGCAGTAGTGCTGTTATTAAAATTAAATACCTGCCTGATGAGGCCATTTAGTTGCACGCCAATGTATTGGTCATACATCTGGTCTTTAGAACCTGCTACTGCCTGGTCTGCGGTTTGGGCATAAGCGTTCTGCATGCATCCTATTGCAAGGATGGCAGCGAGGGACAATTTCTTCATTGTTTACTTAAGTTTAAAGGGGTTAGAAAATTTAGGGTCAGTGACCATGTTGTAATCTGTGAACGCATTAAGGAAGGCTATCAGCGCTTCTTTATCAGCATCAGGTATATTCATCTGCTTCGCAGTGCCATCAGCATTCCTGAACTGTTGGTCCAGGTTTTTGCTGCTTTGTATGCCGTGACTGTAATGGTCTATAACATCGCTCAGAGTCTTGTAGCGGCCATCGTGCATATAAGGCGCTGTGAGGGCTACGTTATGCAGGCTCGGCACTTTGAATTTGCCTTTATCCGTATCGTTGCCGGTAATAGTGCCCCTGCCCATATCAGTATAGTTAGCATCCAGCCCTATGTCTTTAAAATCCAGCACAGTGTAAGAACTCGAGAAAACGTGGTGGCAATTATCGCAATTATATTTAGAGGTAAACAAAGTGTAACCCGCATACTCCAATGAAGAAAGGCCTGTCTGCGCGCCTGAAGCAATGAACTGATCCACCTTGCTGCCGCTGGAGGTCATAGAAGCCAGGAAGTCGGCCACGCACTCTGATATACGGTCTGAGGTAATGCTGCTGTCGCCATAAGCGCTGGAGAACAAGCTACCATAATAGCTTAATGAGGACAATTTCTGTGGCAAAGTGCTGAAATCCTCGAAGCCCATTTCCACGTGGTTGGTGATCGGGCGGGCCACAAGATTGGTCAAAATATTTTCCCTGCCATCCCAGAACAATGGTAAGCCCTGGTTAGAAGACAATGTAGTGAACGGCGGAATGACACCACTGTTATCATTACCTTCCAGGTTAGCTATGTTCTTTGAATTACGGTAGGTGAGGCGGCCTTCGTAGCCAACACTGAATGCTACATTATCTGCAAACCCATAGGCCTGCTTGTGGCAACTGGCGCATGATATAGCATTATTAATAGACAAGTGAGAATCATAAAACAATACCCTGCCCAGCGTAGCTTTATTATTGATCGTGGGATCAGAATTAAAACTTGTTGCAGAGTAAGTGTAAGGCGTTGCGGGCAACTCCAGTTCCACTGTACCTGCAGATTTGCTAACATTTTTTTTGCAGGAATAGCCGATAACGATCAGCGATAAGATGGAGAGTAGTACATACGTTTTCTTCATAAGACACTATTTTACGGGGTAAATTAAAATGGTATATTTTATAAAAATACGAAAAAATCAATACCAAACATCATTATTTACAATTTTGGTACATATAAAACGAATTTTTCTTCAAACGCAGGTTCGGGAAAAATATTGTTTACTGCCCATGCCTGCGTAATTGTCTTCAACCCCGACTCCGCAATTTCCTGCTCCAGGTTACCGCCTTTCAGGCAAATAAGCCCGTTGTGCAGCTCCTCGCTCTTCCTGCCACGCCTGATGATAGGGTTCACCCAGTTCCACAGATCGCCAAGCGGCGCTACCGCCCTCGACACTGCAAAATCAAATGTCTTCCCTTTTATCTCCTCTACCCTGCCGTGTATAGTACTTACGTTCTGCAATCCTATAGCTGCGGCCACCTCTTCGACTACTTTTATCTTCTTGCCTATACTGTCCACCAGCAAAAAATCCACCTCGGGAAAAAATATGGCCAATGGTATGCCGGGAAAACCGCCACCCGTTCCTATATCGACAATTTTTGTGCCACTTTTAAAATTGCACAGCACGGCAATGGCCAGCGAGTGCAGCACATGCTTTTCATAAAGCGAATCTATATCCTTGCGGGATATAACGTTGATCTTCTCGTTCCATTCTTTATACAGCGCCTCCAGTTGCCCGAACTGCGCCAGTTGCTGATCTGTGAAATCAGAAAAATATTTTAATATTATGTCCACTGTTGTTTGTTTTTCAACGTTATGTATGGTAGCAGCACAAAGTTATAGATAACCCACCCTATATCGAAACAAGGAAATAAATAAATAAGCCGCACCTCCTTTAGCCTGTATGCGGCCACCGCCCACAAGCTCCAGTACAACAGGCACCGCCCAGCCATGATGCCCGCTACAGGGCCACACCCCCACACCAGCCACAAAAACAACACCCACATAGCCCCATG
Organism: uncultured Bacteroidota bacterium; assembly: GCA_903906615.1. GTDB lineage: Bacteria > Bacteroidota > Bacteroidia > Chitinophagales > Chitinophagaceae > Nemorincola. The sequence continues at coordinate 3,658 of CAIVKT010000467.1, forward strand.
GGAGATACCATACAGTCCCAGCAGCGCCTTAGGCAACGGCTTATAATACTTACCTGTAGACATATGCCGCTGTTTCTGGGCAAGCCATTCGCTCCACGTCCCTTTGGCATCAGTATAGGTAAATGTCCGCACATCGCTCACCACGGCCATATTGCTGCGCGTAGCCACAGCCCGCACCAGCAGGTCATCATCGCCCGATGGCACTGCATTCCATACATCACTGCTCATCGCTCGCAGCATGGCGCTTTTAGTGCAGGCCATATTGCGGCCCACAGCCATATAAGGCACACCGGCGAGTGCATATGTACTGTACTGCAAAAAAGTATGCAGCGTCTCCCACCGCACAAAGGCGTTGAGCAGCCCGGGCGCAGTATTATAGCCGCCATAGCCCGCCACTATTTCTTTGCTTTGCACCAGGGGGGCAGTCATCAATGCAAGCCAGCTATCGCTTACAGGCACACAATCGGCATCTGTGAGCAAGAGTTGCTCATACTGCGCAGCCTGCATACCCACGCTCAGCGCATACTTCTTTCCTTTAAAGCTGCGCACTGCATCTGCGGCTATAGTAAGTACTTTAAGCTGGTTATACTTTTCCGCAAATGCTTGCAGCACATTAACAGTATCATCCGTAGACACATCATTGACCACTACTACCTCAAACGGGCCTCTATATTGCTGTGTAAGAACC
>CAIVKT010000468.1 GCA_903906615.1 uncultured Bacteroidota bacterium
AAGAATTTCTCAAATACCTTTTCCTTATACTCCTCCGGTATGCCGGGGCCGTTATCGGTAAGGGCCAGCTGCACTGTGCCATTTTGCGCAGCCAGCGCTATATTGATGTGTACATGAGGCCCGCCATACTTCAGGCTGTTGTCTATCAGGTTGATGAGTACACCCTGCGTGTGCAGCTTGTCTATATGTGCTTCAAAGCTACTGCCTGTGCATTCTACAGTCACCTGGGCGCCATGCTGCTCTATGCGCAGTTGTATGGAGGCGATCACATCCTGCACCAGTTTTTGCATATCGCACCGCTCGCGTTGCAGGTATATCTTGCCGGTCTCCATCAGCGATGTGTTCAGCACGCGCGTGGCCATCAACTCCAGCCTGTCCATCTCCGATGTGGCCATGCCCAGGTACTCGCGGCCACGGGTAGGATCGTCTATAATGTTGAAGTTATTGAGGGCTTCCAGTGCTACTTTCACAGTTGCTATCGGGGTCTTCAGCTCGTGCGACATATTGCTGATGAAGTCGTCCTTCAGTTGCCCCAGCTTTATTTGAGCCTTCAGGCTGTTGTAGGTAATAACAAAGGCCGTGGCTGTGAGCGTGAGCAATATGAGCGCGAAGAAGAGATCGGGCAGCAGCTTGCCAAAGAGGTACCACCAATAGTCATTAACTACAACGCCATTGGCGTTGGTAAAGAAATTGCTGCGGATGAAGATGATATTAGCCTTCTTGTTGCTGTCCTCATTATTGATCCACTGCGCGTTAAAGTTCCAGCCGTTGTGCCGCATCTCATTCACAAACATTTCGTTGAATACGATAGTATCCATCCTGAACAGCTTCTGGTTATCTTCATTAGATATGTTTACCCCCGCCAGTATATGATGTATGCCCTGCTGCGATAGCTGCACATGCTGGCTGTCGCCCTCATATTGGTTGGGTGCAGGTGTTGCAGCCGCAACTACAGTTTTCCCCAGCCCCGGTGCTACATGGGTAGTGATCAGCGAATCCTGTATGCGCTGCTGCACATCGGTGAACAGGTCGGTAAGGTTTTGCTTCAACTGTGCCTGCTTATCATTGTACTGGCTCAGCAGCCACTGGAAGGTGAACATGAGCAGCAGCACCTGGCAAAAGACCATGAGCACCTTTATGCGTTGTAGCTTTATTTTCTTTGTAGCAGGCAATGTGAGAAATAATTATATCCAAATATAGCAAGCTATACCACTCCTTGTATCACTTTTAACCTTATTTAACACAGGAAAAAAGCAGTTTAGTTGCTGTTTCCGGGCTGATTATTCATAAGGCTTTCGTCTTCTTTACCCTTTTTAAACTCCAGTTTGCCGAATTTGTAGGTGAGGCTGATGCCTACAGAGCGGTAGGGTACGCTGCGCACCATGTACGAGGTATAGTCGGATGTTTCTACTGTTGTTACCTGCCGGGTATAAGCGTTAAAGAGGTTGGTGGCAGTGGCTCCTATACTTGCATTATTGTTCCAGAACTGTTTTCTGAAAGCAAATGTGTAATAGACCCACTGCGGTGTTTTGCCCTGTATATTGTTGGTAGCC
>CAIVKT010000469.1 GCA_903906615.1 uncultured Bacteroidota bacterium
GAACTGCGATTCAGTATATTGTCCAATGACAACCCGAATTCAGCCTCACTACCCGAAAAATTATAACCGCTAGGCATAGCCAACGGCACTTATCCTATTGGCTATTATTCAGGTACGCCGTATGACGTAGCTGACAGATACCCGCTCACCAGTGTATCGCCGCTGCTCGTACTGGATGGCTACCAGCACCCTATTACGTACACTGTAGGCCCGGCAAATAACCCAACAAGTGTTACGATACAAACATTCACCATAGACCTGCCACGCGAGGTGATCACTTCTATCGCTGCCGGCAATGATACCCTCCATTTCCACATCAATGGCACAGAGGACTATTATGGCGCATTCCACCTTGTAGCAGCAGGCGGCAGCTATGGCAACAGCAATACCAACGATACTTTATACCGTCCGAAACTATTTGTAGTATATTCTAAACTATAGCCAATTTATCTATGTGCGGAATTGTAGGTTATATAGGTAAAAAAGAGGCGTTTCCTATCCTCATTAAGGGCCTCAAACGCCTTGAATACCGTGGTTACGACAGCGCAGGCGTTGCGTTGCTGAATGGGAATATGACTGTCTTTAAAAAAGCAGGCAAGGTAAGCGACCTCGAAAAAATTGTAGACCCCGCGCATACAGGCGCTAATATAGGCATAGGCCATACCCGCTGGGCTACCCATGGCGAACCAAACGACCGCAACGCGCACCCGCATCTTTCACAGTCCGGCGATCTCGCTATCATTCATAATGGCATCATTGAGAATTACTCGTCCATCAAAGAAGAGCTCACCAAGCGTGGATATACTTTCCATTCTGATACGGATACAGAAATACTGGTGAACCTCATAGAGGAAGTACAGAAAAAAGAAAAAACATCGCTGGATAACGCAGTACGCATAGCCCTCAACGAGGTGGTGGGCGCATACGCAATAGTGGTGCTTAATAAAAACAACCCCGACCAGCTGATAGCCGCCCGCAAAGGCAGCCCAATGGTGATAGGCATAGGCGATGATGAATTTTACATAGCCTCCGATGCCTCCCCCATTATAGAGTACACACAAAATGTGGTGTACCTCGAAGAGCAGGAGTATGCAGTCATCAACCGCGATGGCACTTACATCATCCGCACGCTGGGCAACGTAGAGAAATCGCACGAGATCAAGAAACTGGAATTTTCGCTAGAGATGATAGAGAAGGGCGGTTTTGAGCACTTCATGCTGAAGGAGATATATGAGCAACCCAAAGCCATAGAAGACTCCCTGCGCGGCCGTATGAATGCCGCGCAAGGCTGGATAAAGCTGGGCGGCCTCAATGAATACATCAACCGCATCAATAAAGCAGAGCGTTTCATCATTACGGCCTGCGGCACTTCGTGGCACTCCGGCCTGATAGGTGAATACCTGATCGAAGACCTGGCGCGTGTGCCGGTAGAAGTGGAATACGCATCTGAGTTCCGTTACCGTAACCCCATCATCAGCGAGAGTGATGTGGTGATCGCCATTTCACAATCAGGCGAAACTGCCGATACACTTGCTGCTATATCGCTGGCCAAAGACAACCGCGCGCTCATATACGGCCTGTGCAATGTTATTGGCTCATCTATAGCCCGTATGTCCCATGCAGGCTCTTACACCCATGCCGGGCCGGAGATAGGTGTGGCATCCACCAAGGCATTCTCTACACAGATATCGCTCATCACACTCATCGCCTTGCAGATAGCCATGGTAAAGGGAACTATCCCTACCTCCAAGCTGCGCGAGATACTGTATGAGCTGGAGAACATACCTAAGAAGATAGAAGAAACACTGCTGCTGGATGCTCAGATCAAGGAGATAGCAGCGATCTATAAAGACGCGACCAACTTCCTGTACCTGGGCCGTGGGTACAACTTCCCTGTTGCCCTGGAAGGTGCGCTGAAGCTGAAAGAAATATCCTACATACATGCCGAGGGCTACCCTGCCGCAGAAATGAAGCACGGTCCCATAGCATTGATAGATGAGAACATGCCGGTGGTATTCCTCGCTACCAATAAGAGCGCGTACGAAAAGATCGTATCTAATGTGCAGGAAGTGAAAGCCCGCAAAGGCAAGATCATAGCCGTGGTGCATAAAGGCGATACGCAGATACGCGCACTGGCAGACCACATCATTGAAGTACCCGAAACCGAAGAGATACTCTCGCCGCTCATCACCATAGTGCCGTTGCAACTGCTGGCCTACCACATAGCTATCATGCGTGGTTGCAACGTGGACCAGCCCCGCAACCTGGCTAAGAGTGTGACGGTGGAGTAAGTGATATTATAGTAAGATTTTATTGTGGAACACTCAGATTTGACAACTTTTTAAAAGTTGTCAAATCTTGTACTACGCTTACTTCCCATAAAACGCCACAACTTCTTTCCCTTCACTGTTCCTCATGGCCCTGTACATACCGGCAGAGTTGAAGCAGAAATCGTGATTGCCTTTTGCATCCACAGCTATCAGTCCGCCTTCGCCACCCATCTTCACTAATTTTTCTTTTACCACTACATTGCAGGCTTCCTGTAAGGACAGGTTCCGGTACTCCATAAGGCAGGATATATCGTGAGCGACAACAGCACGCAAAAAATACTCGCCATGGCCTGTGCAGGATATGGCGCAGGTGGCATTGTTGGCATAAGTGCCTGCACCTATCACCGGGCTGTCGCCGATGCGGCCAAAGCGTTTGTTGGTCATACCACCTGTTGATGTACCTGCTGCAAGATTGCCCTGCGCATCGCACGCCACCGCGCCTACTGTCCCGAATTTATTGCCCGGATTGGGCAATGGCGCGCCTTTTAGATTATCGCCTTTATGGTCCAGTTGTGTAAAGTTAGTATCGCGTATCTCCAGCCACTGGTCGTAGCGGCTGCGGTTGAAGAAATATTCATCAGGGGCCATCTCCACGCCATGGCTCAGCGCAAACTCGGTAGCGCCACTGCCACTCAGCATCACATGACCCGAGTGCAGCATCACCTCGCGGGCAAGCCCTATGGGGTTCTTCACATTGCGTACACCGGCCACTGCGCCCGCTGCCAGGTCGCGGCCGTTCATCAGCGAGGCATCCATCTCATTTAGCC
>CAIVKT010000470.1 GCA_903906615.1 uncultured Bacteroidota bacterium
ACTGGTCATCAGACGACTGGTATTGCAGCCTCTCGGTGCCCAACATGCTACAGGATGCCTACGACAAAAAAGAAGTAATGGTGCACAACCGTATAGCCGAGCAGATACGCGGCTACTACCTGGGCGGCGGCTACGTATATACCGTAAACGAAACGGTGAAAGTAGAGCCGCAACTACTGCTGCGCTACGCGGGTGGTGGCGGTGCGCAGTTGCCCTTCAGCGCCGACATCAACCTGTCGGGCATCTTCTTCGACCGCCTGCTGGTGGGCGTTACTTACCGCACCGATCAGTCTTTTGAGGCCATGGTGCATGTGCAGGTCACGCAAAAGATCAACATCGGTTATGCCTACGACTACCTGCTCTCCGGCCTCAATGGCTACAACGGCGGCACCCACGAGATAGTAGTTGGCTACGACTTTGTAAAGGACAACAGCAAATACCTGACCCCAAGATTTATCAAGAAATTCTAAAGCCCTGAAAGATCCTGTATGAGCATAACCCGTCACTTTCTTATGGCCCTCTTCATTTGCCTCTGCTTCACCGCCTCAGCAAAGGAAAACAAAGACCTCATCAGGGCCAACTTCTATTATGCCCATTACGCCTACTTCGAAGCAATACCGTACTTTGAAAAAGTGGCCGACCAGCTTAATGACCCCATTGTATACTCCGAACTGGCCGACTGCTATTCTGTGACTAACAACCTGCCCAAAGCAGCCACCGCCTACGATAAGGCTGTGCATCTTCCCGGTTGCAATCCTGCTGTGCTGCTGCGCTATGCCCAGTTGCTCATGCAGCTTACGCAATACGATGAAGCCATAACCCAGTTACAGGAATACCGAAAGACCAACAGCACCGATAGGCGCGCAGCCAACCTGGTAGCAGGCTGCAACAGTGCGAAGATGAAGGCAGGCGAAATACCACCGGGTATTGCAAACCTGCTCTCGTTCAATACAGATGGCTCAGAGTTTGCCCCCACACGCTGGAAGGGTAATCTTGTATTTGCCTCCGATACCACCATTGATGTAAAAAAGAAGACGGATCAATGGACCGGCAGGTCGTACTACAACATCTATTCCATTCCCTGCGACAATAAAGGCAACTGTGGCAATGAGTTCAATAAGCTGACGGAAACCAAGCAGATGAACAATAAGTACCACGATGGCCCCTGCACCTTTACGGCCGATGGAAAGCAGATGTACTTTACCCGCAGCCGTTATGCTGATCATTTCCTCAGCCACAAGTCTGTATCTAACAAAGACAGCGTGGTGCTGCTGGAGATCATGATAGCCAGCGACTATGATACAGCCAGTAAAAAATTCAAAACCGTAGAGCCTTTTGAATACAACAGTAAAGACTATGCGGTAGCACACCCCTCTGTAAGCCCTAATGGCAAGCTGCTGGTGTTCTCCTCCACCATGCCCAAGGGCGCTGGTGGCTCCGACCTGTACATCTGCAAGAAGCAGGGCCACGACTGGATGAAGCCCAAAAGCGTGGGCAACACCATCAACACAGAGGGCGAAGAGGTATTCCCTTATTGGGCTGATGACACCACGCTGTTCTTCTCATCAGACGGCCACGAGGGCCTCGGTGGGCTGGATATATACAAGTGTACCTGGCACGAAGCAACTAATACATTTTCCCAACCCGAGAATATAGGCGCGCCCATCAATTCCTCTTACGATGATATTTCCCTCGCACTTTTTGCCGATGGCCGCAGCACATATTTTTCATCCAACAGGCCGGCGGCCCGTGGCGGAGACAACATCTACTTCTACAAAAAGCAAAAGATCTGGTTGCAGCTCAATGTCTTTGACTCGATAACCCGGCAGCCTCTTGCTAATACATCTATATCCATTAGTGCAAGTGGTATTGCCAAAGACACGCTTACCGATAATGCAGGCCAATTGTTTACCCGGCTATACCCGGAGTGGCAGTATGCAATAATGGCGAG
>CAIVKT010000471.1 GCA_903906615.1 uncultured Bacteroidota bacterium
GACCGCAGCGAGGCATCTAAGAAAGGAAAACTGTACCGCTATCTCGTACAGAAAGGTTATGAGCGAGATATTGTTATTTCTATAATTAATGAGCATATTAAAAAGAAGTAAGTTGTTTTAACACACTTAGTAAAAGATTTTCCATATTTTTGCGGCTCTAAGTGATACAATTATGGTACAACAGGTAACAGAAGGAGTGAACATAATGGTAGAGACCTTTTACCAGGCCGGCCAGTCGAACCCGCTGACGAGCCAATACCTGTTTGCATACCGCATTACTATTGAGAACCTCACTATATATCCTGTAAAGCTCATCAGCCGGCACTGGCATATTATAGACAGCAATGGCACACACCGCGAAGTAGAGGGCGAGGGAGTAATAGGACAGCAACCAGTTATAGGCCCCGGCGATAGTTACCGCTACACATCTGCTGCCAACCTGCAAAGCGATATGGGCAAAATGTATGGCAGCTACCTCATGGAAAACCTCTTCAACAAAAAGAAGCTGCGCATAGCCATACCCGAATTTCAGCTGATCGTACCTGTTAAAATGAACTGATGATCATTGCACAACTGCACACTGCTATTGCCCGCAATTGGTTTGCCGCGTTCAATGCGCAGGACCTGGAAGCGCTGCTGGCATTGTACGACGACAACGCAAAACATTACAGCCCCAAACTAAAGATACGCCAACCCGAGACCAACGGCCTGGTAACCGGTAAAGCCGCCCTGCGCGCCTGGTGGCAGGATGCCTTTGAGCGACTGCCCACACTGCGCTACACACCCACCACACTCACTGCAAATGATGAGCGTGTATTCATGGAGTACATCCGCAGCGTAGAAAACGAACCCGACATGCTCATCGCCGAAGTTCTCGACATCAGCCATGGGCGCATCATTGCATCGCGTGTATACCATGGGTGATCGTGTAGGGTAAGGCCACCACATAGCAGGCACATAGACCACATAGGTGTAGGCGTGATTGTTTCTATGTGCACTTGAAGATTGTGAGTAAAGACCATCCCGATAGCTATCGGGACTATGTTTTCTATGTGTCTCCTATCTGGTAGAAAAGCTCGCGCACACTCACGCCGCATCTATCTCCTTTTTCTTCTGCTTCAATTCATTCTCAAACACCTTCCATGTAATCGCCTGCTTGGCTACCTTGGTGAGTGTGCCCAGCGATATGATGTGCGCCGCAATAGTGTCTATCAGCGGCTGCAATACCTTGCCACTAAAATAATTTTTCGCTGCTGTTTTACGTTCGTCCAGTTGTGTGCCATCAAGGTTGGCCGCCAGTTGTTTTATCTGCCGCTGAAAATTCAGCGCGTGCTTTTCTGCATCCTGCAGGGCCTTAAATACATCGCCCTGTAGCTGCATATTTTGTTCCTTCGGGCCTGTTTTGCGTTTCAGCAATTCGGGTAGTAATTGCTCGGCCAGCGACACCAATGCCTCCAGCGAGAAGATCCTGCACAGCTTTGCTGCGTGGGCTTTTCGGCTGCTCTCTGCCAGCAGTTCTTCCAGCTCATCTTCATCGTTCTCCATCTGCGCAAAGTCTATGATGCGCTTGTCTACGATCACATTATCTATGTGCAGCTTGCTGCGCAGCACCAACCCTTCCAGCGCGGTGCAGCGGCTCAGCGCCACATACACCTGCCCGTGCGCGAAAGATTTATTAAGGTCTACAGCGGCCTTCTCTAAAGTAAGCCCCTGGCTCTTATGCACCGTTACCGCCCACGCCAGCCTTATGGGGTATTGCGTGAAGCTGCCACTTTCTTCCTGTTCTATTTCTCCCTTTTGTGTGTTCAGTGTGTAGCGCACATTCTTCCATGTCTCCAGCTCCAGCAGCAGGTCTTCGGGGTTGGCCACACCCGGAAAGCTGATCCATATACCCGAGTCATCTATTGAGGATACCACACCTATCTTACCATTATAATAGCGGCGTGGCGTTTGCACATCGTTTTTTACAAACATCACCTGCGCGCCCTGCTTCAGGTGCAGCACCTCTTCCGTGGGCAGGTTCTTCGGGTTGAAGTCATTCGTAATTGTTCCACGAAAAACATGTGTGGGAGTGGTGAGCTGCTCCAGCTCCCGGCGGTTGATGTCGTCCGCAATATGGTTGTGTGTGGAGAGCACTATGCAGCCAGCCTCTGTTTGCGGCGCGGGGTTGTAGCGCCCGTTCAGCACATCCACATCTTCGGGCCATGTTTGCCCGCTGCGTATGCGGTTCAGTATATCTATGAATGCTTGTTCTTTTTGTCGGTATATTTTCTTCAGCTCTATGTACACTAATGGCTGCTCCTGTAGCGCCTTGGCCTCAAAAAAATAGGGGCTTGGATAGTAGTGGCGCAGTATCTCCCAGTCGGTATCGGTAGCTACGGGCGGCAACTGAAAAAGATCACCGATGAATATTACCTGCACGCCGCCAAAAGGCTGCGCCCAGTTTTTGCGCACATGGCGCAGCACCAGGTCCATGCTGTCCAGCAGGTCGGCGCGTACCATGCTCACCTCGTCTATGATCAGCAGTTGCAGCTTGCGCAGCAGCTTTAGTTTGGTATCGCGCAGGCGCAGGTTGGCCAGCAGCGAATGCTTATCCTGTGCGCCACCCTCCTGCCGCCCGAAGCCGCCCACAGTGCCGGGCACAAAAGGCCCGAAGGGCAGCTGCAAAAAAGAATGTATCGTTTCGCCGCCCGCATTAATGGCCGCCACGCCTGTAGGGGCTACCACCGCGCACTGTTTGCGGGTGTGCGTGCATATATATTTCAGGAAGGTCGTCTTGCCCGTGCCTGCCCGCCCGGTAAGGAACAGGTGTTCATCAGTATCCTCCACAAAAGCCACCGCCCGCCTGAAGGTTTCATTCGTGGCATCAAAGGTTTCTGTGGGGAGTACTGCGTTATTGCTCATTTCTTATCCGTATTTTTTATTTTTTGCGCACCGCTAATTGCTGAGATTGATAATCAACTACTTGTATGTTTTGGTGTTGGTAATTTTTGCTACATTTTTGCGCACCTGTGCAAGATCTTTGCACAAGTAAAAACCCCAAACCCCTAAAGGGGCTTCCCCTCATTTCCTACGAAGACGCATTCAATGTGTCTCCACGGTATAAAGGTCGTATGATAAAATGAAAGTGTAAAAACGAATTTCTATGACAGCGCGCTATCTGCGCTATCATAGACGTGTAGGCGTCTATCATAGAAATTAATAAGCACGCCTGGCGCGGGTTCAGGTGTTTTTTTGGGGCGTGCCGGAAGGAAGTGTTTGAAAGGGCCAGGATGAGGGGAATAAGAGGGATGTATAGGATGTGTTTTAAATGGGTTGGGCGGCATTCGCAAAGGCCATTTTTTGTTGGCAGTCAACCACATACGTCCCGTGGCATAATAATTTATTTCAAATTATTACCAACACACACCCTATGAGTACTAGCCCCGATAATTACGAAAATAAAATAAAGCGCCTGCGGGAGTTCAACCTGATGATAGCCCACAACCTGCGCGGGGGTATATTCAACATAAGGCAGCTCACCGAATTGCTGATAGATAAAAAGACGACCAAAGACCAGGTGAAGAAAACAAGTCTGGAAATAAGCGAAGGCCTGCAACACATACACGATAGCAGCACCGCCCTCTTAGATGCCCTGGCCCTGCTGATGGAGGTAACCAATATTCACATTAACGACAATCTGAAATACGAAAAGTGCGACATAGCGGAAACTGTCCGCAATATTATGAGCCAGCTGCACCTTATTGTAGCCCGCAGAAACGCGGAGATAGAGCTGAACCTGAACGTATCGCACATACCCTACCCCTGCGCCTACATGGAAAGCATACTCTACAACCTCATCAGCAACGCACTTAAATATGCCAAAGACGATGTGGCGGCTAAAATAAAAATAAGCACCTACCGCACACACAACAGGACCTACCTGCAGGTAAAAGATAACGGCATAGGTATAGACCTTACAAAATACGGCTCAAAAGTCTTCGGGCTGAATGCCGTCTTTCATAAAGGATATGAAAGCAAGGGCATTGGCCTCTACCTCACCAAAACACAGATCGAATCTCTGGGCGGCACCATCAGCGTACAAAGCGAGGTGAACAAGGGCAGCGAGTTTACGGTTGTATTTTAAAGGTGGATCAGCGATTGTCAATCCTCGCCGCCTGGTCCTCCCCGGCAAGGGCATAGAAGTCTATTTTATGTAATGCGAAAAGTGAAAAAGAGTTGTAAATTCACAATAACAAACCACTACTGCTCAGAAAGTATTAAAAATGAAGAGAGAACAAATAGAAGAACTGCTACAACAATTTGAGGCAGTATGCCATGACATAAAAGGAATCGAATGTTGGAGTGCAAGGGAATTGCAATCTATATTAGGTTATAGTAAATGGGACAATTTCATTAAGGTAATAGAAAAAGCTAAAATTGCCTGTGAAAGCAGTGGCATAGCGGTTTCTGACCATTTTCCCGACATCGGGAAAATGGTCAGTTTAGGAAGCCAATCACAACGCGAAGTTGCCGACATTGCCCTCACACGCTACGCCTGTTACCTGATTGCCCAGAATGGCGACCCATCAAAACCGGAGATCGCATTCGCGCAAACATATTTTGCAGTGCAGACCCGTAAGCAGGAGATCATAGAACAGCGCCTGCTGGATGTGGCAAGGGTAACGGCAAGAGAAAAACTATCTAAGTCGGAGAAGAAACTATCCGGCCTTATCTATGAGCGCGGTGTAGACGATAAGGGGTTTGCCAATATCCGCAGTAAAGGCGACCAGGCATTGTTTGGCGGCTTCAGTACTCAGGATATGAAACGGAAGCTGGGTGTACCGGATAGCAGACCACTGGCAGATTTTCTGCCAACACTTACCATAAAAGCAAAAGACTTTGCTACTGAGCTTACCAGCCATAATGTAGTGGAGAAAAGCCTGAGCGGAGAAAGTGATATATCGGCAGAGCATGTAGATAATAACCTGGCAGTACGGAAAATGCTGTACGAAAGAGGTGTAAGGCCGGAAACTCTGCCGCCGGGCGCAGATGTAAGTAAGCTGAAACGCAAGTTGGAAACTGATAATAAGAATGTGCTGAAAGACGCTAAGAAAAAAGGGAAATAGGCATGCCACTTGGTGTTTCTTCTGTACAACCATGCCATTGATTAACACATTGTATCGCTGAATTATGAACGTGCCACAGCAGATCAAAGAATATATTGCCGGCCAGCCCGAACCAAAGCGTAGTGAGCTGCAGGAATTGCACGAGCGCACACTGAAAGCCCTGCCGGGATGTAAACTATGGTTCGAAGACGGTAAAAACAGCGAAGGTAAAACCGTCAGTAACCCCAACATAGGCTATGGATCGTACACCATAAAATATGCTGATGGAAAGACCCGTGATTTTTTTCAGATTGGCCTCAGCGCAAACAAAACCGGCATATCGGTCTACATCCTCGGTATCAAAGACAAAACATACCTGGCACAAACGTATGGCGATAAATTAGGCAAGGCCAGCGTGACGGGCTATTGCATCAAATTCAAAACGCTAAAAGATATAAACATGGATGTACTGGAAGCGGCAATACGATATGGTGGTAAGGCTCAGGATGAATAAAGTGAGGCCCCTCAGTACGAAGCCCAGTCGGTATAGGAGTATAGGTAAAAATGGAATAACTATAAAAATTTAGAGAGATGAGACACAAAATGAAACACCAAAACATAGCCATTCTATTTCTTATTATTTGTTGCGGACCGACAAATAAAAGCATAGGCCAAACAAAATCTCCCCACGCAGTCTCAAGTCATAAAACAAAAGAAAGCTCCGTTACAAATAAACTAAGCAATAAGAAAGTAAAAATTCTTTGGCGGGCAAACAAATATAACGAAGAACTGAAAGATACATTCAATTCCATATTTATTAACGAGAATTTCTGCAAAACAATTACTGATCCTGAGAGGGCCGCATTGGGTTACGTCGCTACTTTTGTAGGGAATGAATGTTGGTGGGATGGAGAAACAAAAGATGACAGAAGTAATTTAAAATGTAAATTATTGACTGCGAAGGGCGGCAAAGGTCGGTGGATAAAATGAAAGTGTGAAAAATGAATTTTACGTCAAAACGGCCTGTAGTAGCTATAAATATAAAAAAGCATAGCCGCAGATACATCTTTAGAATACTGCTGAATATAAAATCGTATAAATAAGTTGTAAGGTATAAAAAAATCATTAATTTTATTGTGTTCTGACACATTGTATATGGATAAAAACCACAACCAATATTTTACCGAAATAGGTGCAGCAATAGCCGAAGCCCGCCGTAGGCGCGGCGAGAAGTCAGATACTGTAGCCAAAGCTATAGGCCTGACACAAGGTGTCATCAGCCTGATAGAGAACGGACATTACCCCGGCCTCAAACACACTACACTTGTAGATCTGTGCGCTTACCTGGAAATACAAATAAACGATTTACCGCCCCGCTAATTAACATAAAAATTACTTGCTTCATTAACAAAATATTACTGGCAGTAATAAAATAAGCATATAAAAACTTGCGCCGCCACAAACAAATGC
>CAIVKT010000472.1 GCA_903906615.1 uncultured Bacteroidota bacterium
GCTTTAATGAAAATGTATAAATATTATTACTTATACATCCCCCTAACCCCCTTCGGCCTGCGCATCCCGATAGCTATCGGGCCCGCCCGCAAGGGGAATTCCCAATACGAGTATGCATTGCCAATAAACAAACAAGGGCTGCTCCGTCAGGAACAGCCCTTGTTTGTTTAAATATTTTATCGCTTATTTAGCCAAAGCTACCGGTGTCTTAGATTTTGATTGGTTAATGATCAGTTGGTCCACGAATGGATTAACGGTTATACCCTGGCGCATCAGGTCGTTGCCCTTCGCGGTATCACCGCTGTTGGCGTAGATGAGGCCTGCTATATAGAGGTAGTTGCCGTTCTGTGTTTTGGTAGCCAGCATTTTATCTGCATGTACTTTTGCATTGGCATAGTCACCTTTCAGGTAGTATATCCATGCGGCCAGTTCGTTGGCATCTATATTATCGGGGCGCATGGCCAGGTCGGTGTTTGCGTATTGCAGGGCTTTATCCAGTTGGCCTGCATACATGTAAGCTGTGCCCAGTTCCCGGCTCACATTATGTTTCACGAGTGCGTCCTTTGGCTCATCCTTCTGGCCTTGTTCCAGCAGGTTCACCACATCGTTGCGGGTGTCCTTAGCTTTGGCGGCATCACCATCCAGCTCATACAGGTCGGCGAGCAGCGATACAAAAGCCACCTCACTGCGCAACTGTATGGCTTTCTTAGCATATTCTATAGCGCCTTTATAGTCTTTGCGCGCCTTTGCCACACGGGCCATGCCTATGATGGCAAAAGGATAATCGGGCCGGTACACCAATGAAGAACGGTAAATAATAGAGGCGCTGTCTGCATTGCCCATGTTCAGGTACAGGTCGCCAAGGTTGGTACGCGCCCACTCTGTAGATTCCATGCCCGGCACACCGGCCTGCACAGCCATGTTCATGGCTTCAATAGCGCCTGCATTCTGGCCATATATCTGCCTCAGGTAAGACGCACGGGAGTAAGACCGCAAGTCGGGGCGTATACTGATCATTTTATCACAGTCTTTCACCGCCTCGTCATAGTTGCCCATTTCCACGTTGGCATCTACCAGTGCGCCGTATATACCAGAGTTAAAGGTATTCATACTTACACCCTGTTGCGCGGCAGCCAGTGCGTCTTTGAACTGGTGCATATTCAGCAGCACTGCAGATTTAAGGCTCAATGCCTGGAATAAGATGTCTTTATTGCCTGTATTGCTGCTCGTTACTTTGTCCAGCATTTTCACAGCGGCATTGGAGTAGTAGCTGTTATTACCCGTCACCCGGCCTTCTGCTATATAGGCGCTGGCGAGGTTCACATACTGCTGCATATCATCGGGGTTCTTTGCCAGGGCTGCCTTTGCTTTTGTATAAGTTTCTGTGATGGTGGCCTTCTCATCGTCCGGCCCCATATTCTTTGGGCGTTCCAGCAAGGCCGGTATCTCATCATGTGGTTTGCACGAAGTTAAAAAGAAGCTGTTACCACAGCATAACACTACTAATAAATAAAGAATGGACCTTTTCATTATCTGGTTGGTTTTGTATTGTTATATACGAGCGCCGGAGCCATATTGTTTTCTAAAGCCATAAGATTTTATAAAATAACCACGGTGGGTGTGCTATATATAAAAAAAGGGCCGGGAAAAACCCCGACCCTCTCGCAAAGATACAATGGCCCATTAGTGTATCTTCACTATCTTCAAAGACTGTATTTTCTGGCCATCAAGCGACAGTACGGCAATGTAATTGCCCGGTGCCAGTGCGGCTGTGTTCAGTTGTTGTGTATAGTCGCCCGGTGTTTTATTGCCCGGTTCTATCGTACTAACCACCCTGCCAGTTATGTCTGTTACCTGTATGTTCACCTTACCTGCTACATCCAGCTTGTAGCGGAATGATACCTGGCTGCTGAACGGATTAGGGAAGGCATTCATTGCTATCACAGGAGTATTGATATTCAGGTTAGTTACACCTTCAGTAGGCCCTGAGTACTCGCTGCCTGTAAAGCCGGGCCATGGATCCTGTACATAAGGGAAGCATGATTTGAATGTAGTGTCATTATGCGTAACACCTGCGTTGAAACCAAGCACATTTGTCAGATCCGTAGTTACAGGAGATCCGCCAACTGTATAGTCGTCGTACCACAGGCCGATAGCTGCAAGCGCCACGCCTGATACTGCCTGCAATTCTATGGTAGTTACGTCATCTTCCAGCCTGCGGCCGTTAGGGAAACCATCCATATTGGGTATGAACTGCACAGCTGTAGATGTATTGAACCTTGAATCGAGAAGGCCAAGCTTTGCTGCGGCGATGATGCCCAGTGAGCTGAAGTCAGCGCTCGACCTGTCTGTTACAGGCACGGCCATGTTCAGGCGCAGCATATCACACAGGTTCGGCAGGAAGTTATTGATGAATGGCTTGCCTGCTGCCAGTGGGTTGCCTGCCGGTTTGCCGGTAGCCAGTTGGTAAGGAGACAGGTTAGGTACGCCTGTGTAGAATATAGGAAGTATATCCACAGCACGCGGGCTGGTAGAATCCGGTAAGAGAATATCACCAAATACTGCATTGTCCAGGGCGGTACCGGCTACAGCGGGTGTGCCTTTCAAAGACCATAAACCTTTCTTGGTATTCCTGAAGTCAAACGCACCGAGTGAATTGGTCTGGATGCGGAGGGCAGCAAGGCCAGGTACCGCCGGACCAAATGCCGAAGCATCCATATACAAAGCAAGCTCAGGATTTTCGAAGTAAGGAACGAAAGCGCCGTCACCTGTATAAGGGTTTGTGCCATTCCATTTGTCCTTCATGCCTATTGGTATCACCACTTCATTGGTCAGTGGCATACCCAGGCGGGATACCTGTACCCATGAGCCTGATGTAGTCGGTGCGCCACCTGTGCTGCTGAGTGTAGTAATAGCAGGCCTGCTGGCTGATGCCCATACACCGATCACGAAATTAGGATCAAGGATGCTGGTAGCCGATGAAGTAGAAAGACCGGTAGCCTGTAAAGTAGAGATCGGTATTTCCAGTACGATGCTGTGGCAATTGAACTTTGCAAGTCCATCGCGGCCGGCAGTACGGAAACCACCTACATCAAATGCACCACCCAGGTCTACAAAGAACGGGTCATCGGCAGGGCCGCAAAACAGCTTTTCACCGGTTGATGCCGAGCCTATAGCCGCAGTCATCAGCGCATCGTAAGATGTAGCGCCCAGGCCCACAGTTGCATTTTGTATAGAGCGTGGCCCTATGTTTGGCGGAGGCACTATACCATTGGTAAGAATAGTGGTCCATGTAGTTCCACCATCGAGGCTGCGTTCGCAGGTATATACGTCTTTCAGGTTTTGTTTGCCCAGGCGTATATTGAAGAACGTAGTGGAGTCTTCATTGCTCTGCGTGAAGGTGAACCTGTACGTGATATCATCAGTAGTGCCTGTAGACTTGTTCTTGATGTGTATCTCGTAGCGGATGTTCGTTCCGAAGTTATACCAGTTGGGGCCGCCCGCAGGATGCTCAAAAGGTATGTAGTTGGCTATGATCACGATCTTACTGCTGTCGCACGGGCTCCTGAAAGCGTAGAGGTCCGTATTATCTGCCAGCGGATCATTAGCGATCAGCGGGGCTTCCCTGTGGGAAGACGCTATGGCACTTACCTGCGGTAACATGCAGATAGCTGCGCCTATTAAAAATTTGTTTATAATATTTTTCATCTTTAATGATTTTTAGTGTTTTTAATGAATTAGAACCTTGCCTGTAAAGTATAGTCATACCCGCGCCATGGCTGCTGCACATAAGGGAATGATGCCTGGAACGTGGTATCATTATGCGTGATGCCGGCGTTGAAGCCCAGTACATTGCCCAGTTGAGTAGTTACAGGAGATGGAGAAACACCAACTGTGTAATCATCATACCATAACCCTATAGCTGCAAGTGCAGCACCGCTTACTGCCTGCAATTCTATCGTGGTCACATCATCCTCCAGCCTGCGGCCATTGGGGAAACCATCCATATTTGGTATGAATTGTATTGAAGTATCGGCATAAGTGCTTACGGTAAGCCCTAAAACTGCTGCGGCTATGATACCGTCAGAACTGAAGTTAGGATCAGTACGTGATGTAGAAGGCACGGCCATATTCAGGCGAAGCATATCGCCCAGTGTTGGCAGGAAGTTGTTGATGAATGGCTTGCCTGCTGCCAGTGGGTTGCCTGCCGGTTTGCCGGTAGCCAGCTGGTAAGGAGCGAGGTTTGGCACACCTGTATAGAATATAGGAAGTATATCCACAGCGCGCGGGCTGGCCGAATCGGGGAGGAGGATGGTTCCGAAAACAGCATCATCAAGCGCTGTACCTGCCACTGCTGATGAGCCTTTCAAAGACCACAAGCCCTTGTGTGTGTTACGGAAGTCGAACGCACCCAAAGAAGCGGTCTGTATACGCAATGCGTTCAGGCCGGGAACTGCTGTGCCGAAGGCTGAATTGTCCATGTACAAAGCCAGCTCAGGGTTTTCGAAATATTTGGCATATTGCACATCGCCTGAAGGGTTGCTTGCATTCCATTTGTCCTTCATGCCTACAGGTATTACCACTTCATTGGTCAGCGGCATACCTATGCGGGATACCTGTACCCATGAGCCGGAATAAGAACCGGAACCTGATACCAGTGTCTTGATCTGCTGGCGGCTGGCTGATGCCCAAACACCGATCACAAACCTGCTATCGAGTATGTTGCTGGCAGAGGACACACTAAGGCCGTCTTTTTGCAGCATATTGATAGGCACCTTAATAGCTATCGTATGGCAGTTAAAGCGCGCCAGGCCGTCTTTAGGAGGATTGGCGCTGAGGCCGAACGGACGGAAGTGGCCCAGGTCAAATGCGCCTGCGAGGTCCACGAAGAACGGATCATCAACAGGGCCGCAAAATACCTTTTCGCCGGAAGAAGCAGTAGCAATAGCTCCTGTCATCAGGCTCAGGTAGTTGGGCGCGCCCAGGCCCACAGTAGCGTTCTCTATAGAACGCGGGCCTATGTTTGGCGGAGGCACTATACCGGAAGATACAATAGTGGTCCATGTAAGGCCGCCATCTGTACTCTTTTCACATAAGTACGTCATCTTCAGGTTCTGCTTGCCGAGGCGGATGTTGAAGAAAGTAGTCGTATCCTGGTTTACTTGTGAGAATGTAAAACGGTAGGTGATGTCATCGGCCGCAGTCGTTGCTTCATTCTTAATGTGTATCTCGTAACGGATGTTGGTGCCAAATGTATAATAGTTAGGGCCACCTTCAGGTGATCCGAACGGTATATAATTGGCAATGATCGTTATTGTATTCGGATCATCAGGGCTCCGGAAAGCATAGAGATCTGTATTATCGGCCTGTGGATCATTGGAGATCAATGGGGCCTCTCTGTGGCTCGATGCGTATGTGGATACGCTCAGCGCCATGACTGCTAAAAAGACCGGCAGGAACCGCAATCTTTTTGAAAAGTTCATTTTTCGCATAGTTTTTGATTTTAGCTTATTAAACAATGTTTCAGGGGCCATCGGTAATACATACGATGGCATATCAGGTTTAGATTTGGGGGCAAAAAGAAATTTGTATGAAAAAAACAACCGTCTCGGCTTATTTACTGATAAACAATGACATAGGCTTTGACGGATTGTTGTCTATCGAATTTTACTACTGCCACATTTTCTTAAAAACCCTATATTTACAACGTTTATGGACTTGAAAAAATTCAGGAGCACCGCCGCCCGCAAAAAAGTTGCTCTTTCCGCATTCCTCGATAAGCTGGATAAGGTCGTTCCGCATGATATGCCGGAGCTGGTACAAAGGGTAGATGCCACTGTATGGCACGACATTGACTGTATGCAATGTGCCAATTGCTGCAAAACA
>CAIVKT010000473.1 GCA_903906615.1 uncultured Bacteroidota bacterium
AACGGTGCCATGGTTCGACGAGGCTCACCATGACACCTATCTGTAGATGTTTAAAAATCGCTCGCAACTACGCCCGTATCTCGCCCAGCGCCTTCACCAGTGCATCCAGATCATCGGTAGTGGTGTATAGATTGGGGGTGATGCGGCAGCCATGCACGCCGGCGCCATCTATGGCTACGGTATATATCTTGTATTTATCCAGCAGGGTTTTGGCGAGGTCGCCGGGTTTTATGCCTTTGATGCCCACATTGGCTATGCCGCAGGAGCGGGCCGGGTCGGTGGGTGTGTTGAGGATGATGTGCGGCATTGCGCGCACTTTGTCAACCCAATAATTCTGCAGGTAGCGCAGGCGTGCCTCTTTGCGGGCGGGGCCTATCCTGTGATAAAAATCTATAGCATCGCTTATCGTGAGGTCGGTAGCTACGGGGTGCGTGCCGGTATGGTTCAGGCGGAGGATGTCATTCTGCTCCTTGCCGCTCTCCGCGAATATGGGCCATATCTTACTAATGTTGTCTTTGCGCACATACAGCGCACCTGCGCCTATAGGCACACTCAACCACTTATGCAGGCTGGTGCCGTAGTAGTCGCAATTCAGATCGGGAATGCTAAAATAAATATGAGCGAACGCATGAGCGCCATCCACCATCACGGGTACGCCCTTGCTGTGTGCCATATCGCATATCTTGCGGATGGGTAATATCTGCCCCGTAATGTTGATCATGTGGCACACCATCAGCAGCTTTGTTCTGGGGGTGATGGCGTTGGCGTATAGCTCCACTATTTCCTCATCACTCTTAGGGTCCAGCGGCACAGATACGATCTTGTTCACCATGCCGTGGCGTTTGGACGTTTGTTTGAACATCTCCAGCATAGAGCCATAGTCCTGCTCGGCCATCACGGCCTCATCGCCGGGCTGCCAGTCCATACCCATGATCACCATGTCCAGCGACTCGGTGGTGTTGCGGGTGATGATCAGCTCCTCCGGCGAGCAGCCTGCCACCTCGGCCACCTTCTTTGCCGCTGCATTCTTATTATCAAACTGCACCGTACGTAGGTAGTGTGATGCCTGCACATTGATGTCGCGTATATGCCCTATGTACTTTTCCAGTATCTCCTGGGGCATAAAGCAGTAATAGCCGTTCTCCAGGTTGATGTAGTCGGGAGTGAGCTTATAACCCTTGCGTATAGTGCCCCAGAAGTCTTCATTCTCTGCCACCACATCGGCAGGCATATCAGCTACAGATTCCAGCAGCTTACCAAATGCCGAAAAGCTGGCTATGCTTGCGAGGCTGAGCATGGTGGATTTTTTGAGGAATGTGCGTTTGTTCATTGTTTTTGTTTTTGGAGAGCTACCTAACGGGCCAATTTAAGGATATATTGCCTGTCTTAATAAAATACGTTTGGCCGTCGCAACCATAGCCAGGAATAAGGCCCCTTCCTGTCCATCGTGGCGATGACGTTATATGCCCATATACTACCACTGTCGATTTTTTGTAATTGAAGATAGCACTATCGCAGGTCACAGTATCCTTGTGTATTTGCATGGCCACATTGCCGGTAAAAGTAAATTGCTTTTGTCGCTTATTTCTTATTATCTTATCCGCATGAATCACTTTAAATGAATCCGCACCTATCACCTTATCCAAAAACCGATCCTTCTTTTGTGCATAGATTTTAGCAGGCAGCAACATTCCTGTCAAGATAACTATAGTAGCTATCATGGTGGAGTTTTTGAGGAAGGTGTGTTTATTCATTTGATAGAGTTATTTTCT
>CAIVKT010000474.1 GCA_903906615.1 uncultured Bacteroidota bacterium
ACAAAGCGAATGAGTGTGCGGACCTTATGCCAGCCGTGGTTGCCGGCTGCACCGGGGTTCATGTGCAGGCATTTCTGCTTGTCGTCATAGATCACCTTTAGGATGTGCGAGTGCCCCGAGATAAATAGTTGGGTAGGGTGGGCAAGCAGTTCCGCTTTGGCAGGGGCAGTATAATGTCCCGGGTAGCCGCCTATGTGCATCATGAACACATTCACCCCCTCGCAGGTAAAGCGCAACTTCTCGGGGTATTCATTGCGTATATCAGCACCGTCTATATTGCCATACACACCACGCAGCGGTTTAAAGGCTTTGAGCTTATCGGCAATAGCTGCCGTGCCGAAATCGCCCGCATGCCATATTTCATCGCAGTTAGCAAAGTGCGTGAATATAGCATCATCAAGGTAGTTGTGGGTGTCGGATATTAGGCCTATGCGGGTCATTGGATCATTTAACCGCAAAGACGCGGAGACGCAAAGAAAAAGAAAAACGGGTAAATATTTTGTTGATTATACTAAAACACCCTCACTCGCATAATGCTGCTCCACCTCGCACAAAATATCCTCTATCTCATTTAGTACATCTGTAGATACCAGTTTGGTGCGGTACTCCTTTACATGAGATAGGCCCTTCAGGTAGCTGGCATAGTGGCGGCGCATTTCCAGTATACCTACCTTTTCGCCCTTCCAGCTTACCGAGCCGTGCAGGTGTTTCCGGCAGGCCTGTAGTCGCTCGGCTATAGTAGGAGGGGCAAGATGCTCGCCCGTGGCCAGGTAGTGCTTTATCTCGCGGAAGATCCACGGATAGCCAATGGCTGCGCGGCCTATCATTATGCCATCTACGCCATACCTGTTCTTGTATTCCAGCGCCTTCTCCGGGGTGTCTATATCGCCATTGCCGAAGATGGGTATGTGTATGCGCGGGTTGTTCTTTATCTTGCCTATCAGCGTCCAGTCGGCCTCGCCTTTGTATAGCTGCATACGGGTGCGGCCATGTATGGATAGTGCTTGTACGCCTATATCCTGCAAGCGCTCTGCTACTTCTTCTATGTTCTTGGTGTCATTATCCCAGCCCAGGCGCGTTTTTACCGTTACAGGCAGGGTAGTAGAGCGTATACAGGCTTTGGTGAGGCGCACCATCAGGTCTATGTCTTTGAGCACGGCAGCGCCTGCGCCCTTGCATACCACCTTCTTCACCGGGCAGCCGAAGTTGATGTCCAGCAGGTCGGGGTTAGTGGCATCCACTATCTTGGCCGACATAGCCATTGCGTCTTCATCGCCGCCAAATATCTGTATACCTATGGGCTTTTCGTAGTCAAATACATCGAGCTTCTGCCTGCTTTTAATGGCATCACGTATCAGCCCTTCAGACGAGATGAACTCGGTGTACATGAGGTCCGCGCCATTATCCTTGCACACCGCACGGAAAGGCGGATCGCTCACATCCTCCATAGGTGCCAGCAACAATGGGAAATCTCCCAGGTCTATATTTGCTATTTTCGCCATTTATGCGCTGCAAAGGTACGTGGTTAGATTGATAAGTGGATTGGTGGATACGTTAATAATGAGAGATAGAGAACTTAGAAATTTGCTACAAATTCGGCTGGAGTTATTATAGTAATATTCCTGAAAGGATTTAATACTAAAAGGTCTTTATCTCCTGTAATAATGAATGGAGCATTGCCCGAAATTGCCAATTCTAAAAATTTATTGTCTTTAGGGTCTCTACACGCATTTACCTTAATAAATACCTCTATCTGAAACCCCTTCTTTTCAAATAAAGAAATTGCTTTTGCTCTTTCTTCAATGGAAACATATTTATCAAACTTAGGCCGCGAAAGAACATCGGTTAACTCATCCAGAGTTTCTTTTGAGTAAAGCAAGATGCCCTGTCGCAGCGCTTTTAAATAAGCATCTTTAACTATCGAAATATTCAATAAATGTGCGCTGACAATGCTATTTGTGTCAAAAACATAATTAATCATGAGTGTGTAGTAACTCATTAAGAATTGCCGGTGTTAATCCATTAGACGCGGCTGTGCGGCCCATATCATCAAGCATTTTACGATAGTCAACGCTTCCTGCATCATTTATTGCTTTCTTCAAAAAAAGGCTGACAAGGCGATTAAACTCTTCTTTCGTTTTTGCTGTGAATTTATTATAGGCTTTGCCGGTCGCATCATCTACTTCAAGCACTATTTTTTCCATTCTCTTTTATTTATTAGCATCATAAAGATACAAAAAATATAAAATATAGATGCTGTCTCTTTTTAAGAGTTTAATTTCTGACGGCAATCTACTATGTGCTACGTTATTTTAAAATAGAAACGCCCCGCAACTGCGGGGCGTTTTATGTATCTACCTGGTCATTGGAATTTGACCTTTGGAATTTGTTATTTAATTAAGCATTTACTTTGCCTTTCACTTTAGCTACAACTTCTGTTTCAATGTTCCTTGGGGCAGAAGCGTAATGGCTGAACTCCATGGTAGAAGTAGCGCGGCCTGATGACAAGGAACGCAGCTGAGTTACGTAACCGAACATTTCGCTCAGTGGCACCTTAGCCTTGATCACCTGCAGGTTAGCGCGGCTGTCCATACCTTCCAGCATAGCGCGGCGGCGGTTAAGGTCACCTGTTACATCACCCATGTACTGGTCGGGGGTGATCACTTCCACCTTCATGATCGGCTCCAGCAATACAGGCTTAGCCTTCTTGCCTGCCTCACGGAAGCCGGACTTAGCGCAAAGCTCGAAAGACATAGAGTCAGAATCCACATCATGGTAAGAACCATCGAATATGCGGATACGCATGTTCTCTACAGGGAAGCCGGCAAGCGGGCCCGTGGTCATACATGCTTCAAAACCCTTTTGTATAGGAGCGATGAACTCGCGGGGGATAGAACCACCGAAGATCTCGTTGATGAACTGGTAAGAGCCTTTGCCTTCTTTCAGGAACTCAGCATCGGCAGGGCCTATTTCAAACGCGATGTCTGCGAACTTACCGCGGCCACCCGTCTGTTTCTTGTACACCTCGCGGTGCTCTACCATCATTGTGAATGCTTCCTTGTAAGCCACCTGTGGCGCGCCCTGGTTGATCTCTACCTTGAACTCGCGACGCATACGGTCAACGATAATTTCAAGATGCAGCTCACCCATACCGCTCAGGATGGTTTGGCCGGTGTCCTCATCTGTCTTTACGCGCAGGGTAGGATCTTCTTCTACCAGCTTGGCGATAGCCATACCCATCTTATCAACGTCGGCCTGTGTCTTAGGCTCTACGGCGATAGATATTACGGGTTCCGGGATGAACATGTTCTCCAGTACGATCGGGTTCTTCTCGTCGCAAAGGGTATCACCTGTTTTGATTTCTTTAAAGCCTACAGCAGCGCCTATATCACCTGCTTCGATGAAATCGATAGGGTTCTGCTTGTTGGCGTGCATCTGCATGATACGGCTGATACGCTCGTTCTTGCCGCTACGTACGTTAAGTACATAGGAGCCTGCATCGAGGCGACCAGAGTAGCACCGGAAGAACGCCAGGCGGCCTACGAACGGATCGGTCATGATCTTGAACGCAAGGGCAGCGAATGGTTCTTTTGCATCAGCATGGCGGATGATCTCTTCGCCGGTATCCGGGTTGGTACCAACGATAGCTTCTACGTCCATAGGGCCGGGGAGGTAACGGATCACGCAATCAAGCGCCACCTGTACACCCTTATTCTTGTAAGCCGAGCCGCAAAGCATGGGTACAATGCTCAGGTCAAGGCATGCTTTACGTACTGCGATGTGTATTTCGTCTTCAGAGATGCTGTTCGGATCTTCGAAGAATTTCTCCATCAAATGATCATCATACTCAGCTACAGCCTCTACGAGGTGTGCGCGCCAGAAGTCAGCTTCTTCCTTCATATCATCAGGAATAGGCACTTCGGTATAGGTCATACCCTGTGTGGCATCGTCCCATATGATACCCTTCATGGTGATCAGGTCCACGATACCCTTGAAGTGGTCTTCTGCACCGATAGGCAGCTGCAATGGCACTGACTTAGCGCCCAGCATATCCTTCACCTGCTGAACAACCATCAGGAAGTCGGCGCCTACACGGTCCATTTTGTTTACGAAACCGATACGTGGTACTTTGTAGCGGTTGGCCTGGCGCCATACGGTCTCAGACTGTGGCTCTACGCCATCAACGGCAGAGAACAGGGCCACAAGGCCGTCCAGTACGCGCAAAGAGCGTTCCACCTCGATCGTGAAATCCACGTGGCCGGGAGTATCGATGATGTTGAATTTGTAGTTCTTGGATTCAGGCAGTTTCTTGCCTTGTACGGTAGGGTAGTTCCAGAAGCAGGTAGTAGCCGCTGAAGTGATCGTGATACCACGCTCCTGTTCCTGTGCCATCCAGTCCATGGTAGCGGCACCTTCGTGCACTTCACCTATTTTGTGGTTAACGCCGGTGTAATAAAGGATACGCTCGGTCATAGTGGTTTTACCGGCATCAATGTGCGCGGCAATCCCGAAGTTGCGCTGTAAGCGGAGATCTGCCATTTTTATTCAGTTATATTGTTAGATTTTTATTTTGGAGGTGCAAAGGTAGGGAAATAAAGTGAAAAATAGACAATGTGGAAAAGGGAAAATAATGTGGGTTTAATAAACCCCAAACCCCTAAAGGGGCTTCCCTTATTTGTGTGATATTGGCGTGGTGTGCAATTTTATGTTGGGATTTTATTTTTGTTGGTGTTTTTCAGGGTCCCGATAGCTATCGGGATTGATTATGTGTGGTTTAGTTAATTTTGAGGTTGTGGTTTTTGCTAGATTCTTGCGCACTGTTGCACAGGTTTTTGCGCATCTGTCAGAATCAGAATTTGCAGGATTTACAGAATAGACAGAATTGCATCGTCCTGAAATGGGTTTACACTTTCTTGCCGAAGTGCGAGGTATCTACACTTGTGCCGGCAATGTCCTACGCGCTAAAATATTTTTTTTGTGGATAACTCTCATTGCTGTTTTCTATGTAAGTGATTGTGGGTAAGGGTTTTGGCCGTATTTAATTTTTTGCATGTCCCATTGGATGTCACATTTGGGACAGGACATTTTGGATGCATCGTCCTGAAATAGGTTTACACTTTCTTGCCGAAGTATGAGGTATCTACACTTGTGCCGATAATGTCCCATGCGCTGAAACCTTTTTTTTGTGGATAACTCTCATTGCTATTTTTTATGTAAGTGATTGTGGGTAAGGGTTTTGGCCGTATTTAATTTTTTGCATGTCCCATTGGATGTCACATTTGGGACAGGACATTTTGGAACGTATCGTCCTGAAATAGGTTTGCAATTTTTAACGCAAAGGCGCAAAGGAACCGCAAAGGTCGCTAAGCTCATGTTGTTTAGGGCGTTTATGACCTAAAGGTCGGATGGAAAAGTGATACCAGGAAATCGGGTTTCTATGATAGTACGCTACCTGTGCTGTCATAGGCACTGGCTGTACTGTCATAGATGTTTTTGCGGGCGTAAGGCGTTGAGGGGCAGGGGGGTATATGTTATTGGAACGGCGGGATTTTGTGAAGTGGTGTCCTGCGCGAGTGCCAATTGCAAATTGGAGGTTATCTATATTAGCGGATGCCCTTCGGAACATCCGCCACAACGGGGAGGTAAAGACTTGAGTAGTTTATTTATTTTATTATATTTACGGATCAATATACTTAAATGCTACAAAGCACATTTATTAGCAAAAGGTCGGTAAATACGTTTATTCTGGTAGTTGCCTATGGCTTGTTTATTTTTTGTCTCCAAATGTTTCTTTACAGAATTGGTATTACCACTGTATGGCCTGGTTCGGCTGCACTCAGTAGTTGGGATGCAGGTAGATATGAGCAAGTTTCCAGGATCGGGTATTACTATGTAAATGAGCAAAATAGCAATGGGGGAGTTTTCATATTATTTCCGTGGGTATGGCATCTGTTACACGTTGGGGTTGTTGGCATATGCATGGTTAACCTTGTATTTTTTGCAACCGGGTTCACAATACTTACCAATATCTACCCGGTAAATTCAAATGAAAAAATATTATGGCTTACT
>CAIVKT010000475.1 GCA_903906615.1 uncultured Bacteroidota bacterium
CCACGAGTTCGGGCACGGGCTGCATGGCCTGTTTGCGAGCCAGCAATATCCAATCCTCAGCGGCACGGCCACAGCCAGGGATTTCGTGGAGTTTCCTTCACAGTTCAACGAGCACTGGGCCAGCGAGCCTACGGTATTTAAGCACTATGCCACGCACTACAAAACAGGCGCGCCTATGCCACAGGAACTGCTGGACAAGATAAAGAAAGCAGCCACGTTCAACCAGGGCTATGGCCTTACCGAGATACTGGCAGCAGCATCGCTGGATATGAAGTGGCACACAATAGCGCCCGACCTGGTATTGCAAAGCGTGGATAACTTTGAGGCCGCAGCCCTGAAAATGACCCACCTGGACCTGCCACAAGTGCCTACCCGGTACCGCAGCAGCTACTTCCTTCATATATGGAGCAATGGCTACTCGGCAGGCTATTATGCCTACCTGTGGAGCGAGATGCTGGATGATGATGCCTACGCATGGTTTGAAGAGCATGGCGGCCTGACCCGTGCCAACGGCCAGCGTTTCCGCGATATGATCCTCAGCCGTGGCAATACCATGGACCTCGGCAAAATGTTTGCCGACTTCCGCGGTCACGCACCGGATATAAAGCCGATGTTGAAGAATCGTGGGTTATCGAAATAGTCGTTAGTAGATAGTAGATATATTTTGCGCGGCACTGGCCTTTGGCTGGCGCTGCGCTTTTCCTGCGGGAGGTCGCTTTATGCTCGCGATGGGTTTCCCCCTTGTAGCGTGGCTTGTGCGTTGGCGAAGGCGGCAGGTGGATGTTTATGTAATAACATGAAAAGTGCTTTGCTATCTGCACTCAATTACATTACTTGCTGTATATACCCATAATATCGTGGGTTGTTGTTGCCATTGGGCAGTTCGTTATATACACGGTACAGGATGGTTTTGTTGGCTTTGTCTATGCCGTATAACAGGGTAGGAGTGGATTTCCGAATCAGGTCGTTTTCCTGTTTCAGGGCCACGGTATCGGCTACATTTACAGTAGACTGGTACATGACCATTGGCACGAAAGCCCCCTGGTACACCTGGTAGCGCACATCTACCACTTTTGGTTTTGTCTTGATCTCGTTGAAGGTGTAGGGGAGGGTATACTTGTCGTCAGTCAGTTTGATGAGGGTGTCAACGAAGGTATTGATCTCCGTTTGTTTTTTATACTGGAAGGAGCGCCCGCCGGGTATCATGCAGTCTTTGGCCAGGCCCATAGTGGCTTCGGCATCGGTGAGGTAGCCGCTTTTCTCCAGCGACTGCGCCTGGTGGTATTGCTCAATGGCGTTCCTGCGGCCCAGCGAATAGTTCTCGCCATACAGGTTGTTGATCTTCCACTTGCCCTTCGTATTGATGTACACGAGGGTCAGCATTACTTCGTTGATGGAGTCGCCGGCAATGAGCATGGCAATGTAGGTTTCGGGTACCGGTGTGGTTACTTTCATGGTGTATTCCTTATCTCCCCTGCCTGAAGCAAGGGCGATGGTATCACCGTATTTGGCATGGCTGATGTAAAACTCATCGAATATGCGGTACTTCCTGTCTTTCATTACCTTTTGCATATTGGGCATGAACTTGCCCGCAAAATCGGGCCCCAGCGAACTTACTAACGTGTCGGTGAACATTTGGCTGAGTTTCTCATAGTTGTTCTCGCACATGATGGTGTATACCTCGCCGTTAAGCGCTTCTATGGTTGCCTTTACCTTGGGGTCTATCTTGTCGTTTTGCGTTACCTGTTCTTTACCCGCACCGCTGGTGCAGCTTTGGGACAGCAGCAATATAAATACTAAAAGAGTCAGGCATTTTTTCATGGCAGGCATTTTTGAGCAGGTAAGGTAAGGCGGTATTGAATACGAAGTGCGTTTATTTTACTTTCTCGCCCTGTTTTTCTGCATGCCACCCCAAAGGCTCCCTAATTATTCTGCGCGCCGGCCTGTATCCATTTGCTCACCTGGGTGATCTTGCACTCAGAGAGCTGTGCGCCGCCCAGCGGCATTTGGTTGTAGCCTGTGGCGTGTTGCAGGTCGCCAAGGAGCTTGCCGTTTTGTGCCTGTATGAGCAGGGCTGAATAAGTATCCAGGATGATGCCGCCGCCCGAGCCTGCTGCCACGGCCGTGGCATGGCAGCCATAGCAATAGTTGTTGAGTATAGGCACTATTGCGGCTGCATAAGTATATTTAGTGGTGTCGCAGTTTACCGGGCAATCGGTGTCGTTGGGTGCGCCCTTGTTTATCCACCTGCTGATGAGGCTGAGTTGTGTGCTGTCTAATTTTGGCGTAGGGGCTTTTGGCATTTTGCCGCTGGTACATTCTGTGTACAGCTTGCTGGCGCTGCTGTTGCCTTTCACCAGGCCCTTTGCTATGATGGTATTGTAGGTAGTGAGGTTGTAGCCTTTTTCATTGGAGGCTGCATTGTGGCAGCCGCTTTTGGCGCAGTAGGCGATAAAGATGGGCAATACATCGCGCTGAAAACAAACAGAGGTATCAATAACATCGGTGGTGGTGTCTGTATTATTGGTATTGTTCACTTTAACTACTGCTACACCGTCAATAGCGCCTTGCGGCTTGTGGGTGCAGGCATAAAAGCTGATAAACACAAGCATTACGCAAACTAAAACAACATATTTCTTCATAACGATCGTAAATAAGTTGCGAAAGTAGTATGCAAAAATTCCCGCACTGTTACGTAATCGTTATGCCTGTATTAATTTTGGGGCGGAAGTGGTAAGCAGTATTTTTTGTTCATGGTTCTCTTTTGACCGTTTTGATAGAATCGTTCCACTCGCGTATGGTTGTCATCATGCCGATAATTGCAGACATCACCATCGCATACCACTTGTACAGCCTGCTTTTTTTCTCACTCATTCTGTGAACGAAAATGCAATAGTTCTGAGTGAAAATGGAGCGGCCTAAAAATCCCCTTTCTTGAAGCACACACCATTGGGTGGTGTGCCACCCAGCACGGGCGATGTATTGGGAGTGGTAGCACAGGTATAGCCACCGGGTATGAATTTATCGCCCCATGCCTGGCAATCTGTCAATGAACAGAATGGCCCGTCTGACCCCTGGGCTCCGCCCATAGTGGTAGCGCATTGGGTAGAACCATTACAATTCCAGTTGGCATAGTAATAACCGCTTGTGCCGGTGCCTGATGCGCCTCCACTACAATTGAGGGAATAGGCATTGCATTGATTGGCAATAACGGTAAAACTGTCGTTCCAGGTAGTGGTGCCGGCGCTGGCATGGAGGAGGTATTTGCCCGCTGCCAGTGTGAAGGTAGCTGTGCCTGCCTGGCCGCAGGCCGGTGTGCCATTGGCGAAAAATTTAGTGATGATTTGTGTACTGCCGTTGCAGGTGGCTGTGATGTTTCCCTGGCCACAATCCTGTGTGACAAAGAAGACCACTTGCGTGGCGGTGGCAGACGATGATCCGCTTTTGGTGCAGCCCTGTGCGCAGAGCATAACGATACAAATAACTGTGGCTGCAAAGAAGAACTGTTTCATACGCATGATTTTACGTCATGATATAAAGTTAGTACTATTATATTGGAAATGGGGATTATTTTTTATGGATAGAGAAGGGGCATCTATTCGTTGACAACAATTACATGTTTCCCTGGTGTACTATTTAGCGTATGTATTATTTCCGGAACCAACGGCTTAATTTGTTTCAACGTATTTCTAAACACGTCAAGCACAATGATCGGGCAGGGAAGGGTGGTATTGTTTTGTTGATATGGGATATTCTTGTCTACAACTATCCAGCAATCAAAATTATGTTCTTTAATAAGTTTTAGTAAAGCACCGTTCTTTATACCATTCCACTTCATATCATTGACCGTTAGTACCTCGAAAGTATCTGTAGGAAATAGCTTTTTTAAAAACGAACGTCTATATTTTCATCAAGCAATATCTTCATGCAGCTATCTCTGAGATGATCTTTGTTGCTGCGAGGTCAATGACCGCCTCGGCTTGCTCGCGTGATACTGAAGGAAAACCAATCAGGAATTCATCAAGAGAACTATCTTCGAGATAATCGAACAGCGTTTTTACCGTTACCCGTGTACCCCTGAAAACAGGCTCACCGGCTGCGGTATCTTTATCTGCTACAACGTATTTATCCAGGACAGTCATCGTTACCTTTTATGCTAAATTAAGCTATTTTAGGGAATTGGCGTTTTTTGCGGCTGCAACCGCTGCCCGGCATCCTTTTACCAACGAAAAAATAGGAAAGCGAGTGCAACACTTATGTAAGCACAAACGCTTCACCCACCGGAGCTTCATAAGGTGTTTTGCCTTTTAGGAATATCCGTGCGCCATTGATGCCGCCGATGTATAATTCGTGGGTAGTGGCGAAGTCGGTGGATATGCTGATGTAAGCGCCTTCGCGCAGCCCAATAACGGGGGTATCGTTTTCCTGGTGAAACTCAGCAAGGCGCTGGTCGCGCGTTTCGCCCTTGTGGCTGGTAGCAGGGTCGGGGTCCAGGTAGTGGGGATTGATCTGGTAGCTGAACAAGTTAAGCCCGTCAAACCCATCCTGTGGATATAGGATAGGCATGTCATTGGTAGTGCATATGCTGCGGGTGGCCATGTTGGTGCCGGCGCTGCTGCCCATATAGCGCATGTTGCCGGATAGCACCGCCTCGCGTATGGGGTCCATAAGCCCTTGCTGCTGCAACTCATGCAGCAGGCGAAAGGTGTTGCCGCCACCAATGAAGATCACCTGGTGGTCAGTAAACATGCGGTCGCGCTCTACGGTATGTATCCCCTTTACGGCAATGCCCAGTGTGCTGAAGAAAGTGCGTACCTTATCGGTATAAGAATCCCACTCGCTGCGTGCAGCCGCATAGGGTACAAACAGCACAGGCGTAGTAATGCCGGCTGTGAGGCGGAGTATGGCATCTTTATTACACTCCAGGTAGCCATAGCCATGCACGGCCGAGCTGGATATAAGCAGTATAGAATTTTGCATTGTGGTGTTTTGTGGTGTGAAGGTATAAAATTGGGTGGAGGGATGAGCGAATACCGCTACATGCTTGTAAACATGGTAGTGGAACAAACAACAAGGCGATAATTTATTATATTTGCTATTGAGCATATTGATTATAAAATTTGCCTGAATGAATTTGAGTCCGCAAGAATATAAGTTTACCGATGACGATGCACAGCGTATTGTTTCGTTAGGCTATACACTTATAAAGCAAGGAACGCTTTCATTTACATATTTTATGGTTCAGGAATTTCCTGACTTTGATCTATTAGCTCTTTTAGAGGAGCTTGAACGTTCATTCACTCCTGCTACCCATCTTGTTATCCACAGAGAAATTAGTTTCCAGGAAACTGTTCCATACTTGAGAATCAATTACAGGAATAATTTCGTTGCAATAAATGATGCACTGATCTTTGATCGTGAATTTTTTAAAGTTGGCTTGCAAATAAGGGTGAATCATAATTATTGTGTTTTGCCTATAAGCGAGCGAGGTAAAGGATTAGTGAAAAATGTTTTTCAGACAAGCCTTCAGCAATACATTAATATGGGGCTTGGGATGATCTTAGTACATGCAGGATTAGAGCAAGGTGGTTATGTTTGGGCGAAACATGGATTTGTTGCTATTGAGAGACACGAAGTGGAGTACATACTGGACGATGCGCGCATGAAGCTGTCCGCATCAGAGTTTATCCCTGTAAAGCATATTTTTGATAAGTACTATGCCGATTTTCCGCAGGGAAAAGAGTTTCCAATGATATTGTGGGCTTTATATGCACCTATGAAGGTAATCTTATCCGGTTCAGACTGGCATGGAGCGCTTGATTTACAAAATCCAAAACAATTCCGTAATTTTATAAGCTATGTATTCAGACAATAACATCCATGGAGACTCCGGCTCGGTTGGCGAAGAACTGCTGATCAATATATCAGACCTGGAACAGAAAGTTATGGTAGTAGATAAGGCTGTGGAAGAAGGTTATTTTACGCTTGATGATGCCTTACCGCTTTATGGCCTTACCGCAAGGGAATACGTTGCCTATCTTTTCTTAAAAAATAAATCTACGCCGGACACACAGCAACATCAACTGTCTGAAATGCTTTCATTAATCGTAAAAGTATATCACGGCATCAGCAACCAGTTTGACCCCCGCGGTAAGAAGATGATGCACGAATTAGAAACAGTTGCGAAAGGTCTTTCCTGAAAATCATTTGTACATGACTAAATCAAAAACGAAATTACAAAAGGTAGCAGGAAAGGGTACGGTATCAAGAGCTGTGATAAGAAAAGCTGTAATGATAGCATTTGGCATTGATAGCAAATCTGTGCGCAAGAACTCCTGAAAAATATTCGAGGAAGATTGTGTGCTTGCGTTGCAATAGCACTGCCGGGGCATCCTCGTTGCAAACGAGGACGAGTGGGGCATTAATTCACCAGACAACGTAACTAACGATGACGCAGGGTAGGGCTATATTTTTTGTGTTGTAAACTCACTACTGGGCATTCTCGTTGTAAATGATGACGAGTGGGGAATCGTTTTATAATGGAATTAATGTAAATTTGGTCAATAGCGACTCCATGTTTGAATATACTATTAAGTTTATTGCATTAAATGGCCCAATTTCTTTCAAAATAACTTCGCAAAATAGAAATTTTATAAGCGAGTTTGTTAGCGCGTTATTATCAATTTTTGCAACTGAAGAAGGTGACAAAGCAATCATACAATCATTCCAGAAAAACACTATTGCAATTAGACATAAAATAGAAGAATTAAATGATCAGTACAAAATTCAATTACCTCAATTCAATGCAATTCCGTCTTATTTTAGAAATCTAAAAGACAATGAGTCTTTTTTCTTTTTGCCTAATGTTGATCTAAATATTATGGACAGAATGAAGTTGTATGATTTTCTCAAATCAGAAGATAGTGGTGAAAATTTTGATTCCACTCACGAATTTTCAATAGATATTTTTAAGGAATTTACTGAAAGATATAAAATTAACGTTTTCGGGCCAACCAGAATTGTGATAGGAGAACCAATAAAAGAAAACAGAAAATGCAGATTCTGTTTAAATGATTCAGACGATGTTACATTTAATTCTAAATCTCATGCAATTTCCGAAGCTCTAGGAAATAAAACCGTAATACTCTATGAGGAATGTGATTCATGCAATAAAAAATTTAGCAAGTCTATTGAGCCTGACATTATTGAATACCTATCATTATATCGAACGATTTTTGACGTTAAAGGCAAAAAAGGAAGCAAAGTATATAAGGGTAAAAACTTCGAGCTTAGAAAGGAAGAAAACCTTGTTCTGAAAATGAAGAAAAATAGAGAAAGCAATGGTAACGGAAATCAAAATATTCTATTGGAAAGCGATAAAAAAATAAACACACAAAATATTTATAGATGCCTTTGTAAATATTTCATTAGTGTTGTTTATGAAAAATATTTGCCTTATTTCAAGGATACTATTGGATGGATAAATGGCAAATTGGAAATAAAAGAATTACCAAAAGTTGGGGAGTTAATTTCATATCATGGATTTTCGCAACAACCTAAAATAGTAACATATATAAGGTTGGCAAATGATGGACATATACCCTTTGCTGTTGGTGAGTTTCATTTTACATGTAAAATTTTAGCATTTATTATTCCTTTATGTGCTAAAGACGAATTGAAATTTCTTAATGAAGATGAGTATTCAAATTATTGGAAAGCATTTAAACACTATAATAGTTCGAAAGGTTGGGGATATAACG
>CAIVKT010000476.1 GCA_903906615.1 uncultured Bacteroidota bacterium
AAGTTATTTAATGATAAGGATCTCGAAGGATACGCAGATATGTACCTGGCTAATTCTTATCGCATGTCAGCCCAATATACAAAAGTGATAGAAGTATATAATGATGCATTGAAAGTAGGATTAAAGCCAACAATAAATTTGGGTTTATTGAGCAATATGGGTGGTATATACGCGACTGTTGGCGACTATCCTGCGGCGCTCAATTGTTACGACAGTGCATCGAAAGTCCTCAATGAATTAGTGAAAGCAAAACAAAAAAGCACCAGGAATGATACGATACAGATGACTGTTATAAAAATTACTATTGGAGATACGTATGTAGCAATGGGTGAGTACGAGCGTGCATTGAATAATTATAATTCGGCATTACAGTTGTGCCAACAAACAAAAAACAGGTCAGCAGCGATTTTATGTCTGGTAGGCATTGGAAACTCATACCATGCCCGGCAAAATGATATGCAGGCTATAGAAAGCTATGATCATGCCTTGAAAATATGTGAAGAAATAAATGAACTGGAGAGTGAGATGGGCATTTATAACCTGCTTGGGAAATTATATTTAGGAAAGGGGATGACAGATCAGGCAATGAGCTATGCGCAAAAAGCCCTGATGCTTACAAAGAATGACCCTTACAATAAAGATGTACCTATCGCCTATACACTTTTGGGCGAGATATACACCCAACAAAAACAATACAATAAAGCCATATCCTATCTCAGAGCCGCTGTAGATACCTGCAAAAGCACAGGCGCGCTAGATGATGAGAAGGATGCACTACAGGCGCTCAGCAATACCTACCAGCAAATGGACCGGCCTGCATTGGCATTAGAAGCGTTTAAAAATTTCATCGCTATCCGTGATAGTGTGCACAGCATAGAGAAGACCAAGGAATTTACCCGCATGGAAATGACCTCAGATTTTGAGACCAAGCAAATAGAGGACAGCCTGAAACGTGCGCAGGTAAGGGCTACAGACAGCCTCCGGCACGCGCAGGAGAAAAAAGTTACCGACCTGGAGCTGCAAAAACAAAAGGCCATCTCCATTGGTAGTATAGTCGGCATAGGGCTGGTGCTGGTACTCGTGTTCTTCGTTTACCGCAACTATCGACAGCAGAAGTCAGCCAATGTGCGTATCAACACGGAGAAGCTGCGTGCCGATGAGCAGCGCGAGCGTGCCGAGCGCTCAGAGCAGTTCAAGCAGCAGTTTCTCGCCAATATGAGCCACGAGATACGCACCCCCATGAACGCCGTCAGCGGCATGACCGACCTGCTGCTCGATAAAAATCCCCGTCCCGACCAAACCAACTACCTGCACGTCATCTCCCGCTCCTCCGAGATCCTGCTGCACCTCATCAACGATATTCTCGACCTCTCCAAAATAGAAGCAGGCAAGCTGGAGTTGGAAAGCATGGACTTCTCCCTCTTCGATACTATCCGTCAGGTAAAGGAAACCCTCTTTGTGCGCGCCGAAGAAAAAGGGCTGCAGCTGCTCACCGCCATCAGCGATGATATTGGCGATGTACTCATCGGCGATCCATTTCGCCTCACGCAGATATTGATCAACCTGGGTGGCAATGCCGTTAAGTTTACCGATCGGGGCAGCGTAGCCATAGAAGTAAAAAAGCTAAGCGAAGAAGGTGATACCATAGCCCTGCAATTCTCCATCACAGATACCGGTATCGGCATACCGCCCGATAAGCTCAATACCATCTTCGAAAGCTTCACACAGGTCAATAGCTCCGATACCCGCCGCTATGGTGGCACAGGCCTTGGGCTGTCCATCTCCCGTCAATTGGTGGAGCTACAGGGCGGCAGCATCAGTGTGCAGAGCGATGAAGGGCGTGGCACTACATTCTACTTCATCATCACCTTCAAAAAAGGCTCTGCGCAAGGCTTGCAGGCGCGTACCGCCAATGAACGCCGCATCGACGGCAGCAGCCTCAATGGCCTGCGCATACTGCTGGCCGATGACAATGAGAATAACCGCCTCGTGGCCAACGATGCCCTGCGCCTCAAAGCCGGTGTAGTGATCGATGAGGCTGTGAACGGTGAGCAGGCTATACAGCTGCTGCGGCAAAACAACTACGATGTGATACTCATGGATGTGCAGATGCCTGTAATGGATGGCCTCGAAGCTACACGCTACATACGTGCCAAAATGCCTGCGCCAAAGAACAGCATACCCATCATAGCCCTCACTGCCAGCATGTTGAGAAACGACCTCGATAAATGCCTCGGGGCCGGCATGAACACCTTTGTGCCCAAGCCCTTCAAAACATGGCAGCTCATAGCTGCCATAGCCGACCTCACCGGTAGGAACACCACCACACAAGCGGCTGTAACTTCGGGAACAGCACCATCTGCGCCACAGCAAGCCACAGACCTCACCTACCTCCGCGATTTCTGTGAGCAGGAAGAAGACCGCATAAAAAAATACATCAGCATATACCTCAAGGCCATAGCCCCGTTCGAAGAAAATGTGCAGAGCGCGCTTCAGGCCAATGACACAGAAGAAGTAGCCTCACTCATGCACCTCTTCCGCCCCAAGTGGATGATGATGGGCATGAAGCAGAGCGCAGAACTGGGCCAGCGTATAGAAGCCCTATGCAAAGAACCCGGCAACGAAGCCCGCATCAACGAATACATCACGCTTCTCCTCATCCTTAATCGCCAGTCTGCAACAGAATTGAAAGCAACGGTATGATACTTTGTACTATGGCGCAGGGGAGTCTTCATCAGGCTGATAAGGAAAGGGCTTCACTGTACGAGGCCCTTTCTTATAGCCAAAAATCCCTGATTTGCACCTTTTCACAATACTTTTATTTAAATTTAATATTTTGTCTTAATAAATGACGACCTTTGGGCTTGATCAAAAAAAATTATTGAAATATGGGGAGGTCCAGGGAAACAATGGGTAAAAAGGAAAAAGAAAAGAAAAAAGCAAAAAAGAAGCAGGATAAAGAAGAGCGTAAAGAAGACCGTAAGAGCAATAACAGCAAAGGCAAAAGCCTTGACGATATGATGGCGTATATAGATGAGCATGGGAACATCACATCCAAGCCACCAGATCCCACACGCAAGATAGAGATCAACCTCGAAGACATACAACTCGGCGCTGCGAAGATAGACGAGAGCGCGCAGGAGACCATCCGCAAGGGTGTCGTTACCTTTTTTAATGAGGCCAAAGGATACGGTTTCATCAACGATCTCAGAAGCCAGGAAAGTATATTTGTGCACATCAATCAGCTCACTGAGCCTATCAAAGAAAGGGACAAAGTCGTTTTCGAGATAGAGCGCGGCCCCAAAGGATATAACGCTGTAAGAGTGAAAAAAGCAGTTTAACGCTCAGAACAGTAATGTCGTTTTCGGGTAGTAAAAATGAGGTCTGAAAAAATATTTTCTGAAAAACCCAAAATATTTGTTTTTTTCTAAAATATTTATCGTACCTTTACTCTTTATTCATCAAATTTTTTTAAAATGCAAGAAGGTACAGTTAAGTTTTTCAATGGCACCAAAGGATTTGGTTTCATTTCTCCGTCAAACGGTGGAGAAGACATCTTTGTTCACGTTTCAGGTCTTTCTGACGAAATCCGCGAAAACGACAAAGTGAGCTTTGAAGTAGAAAATGGTAAAAAAGGTTTAAACGCGGTTAACGTAAAAGTTATCTAAGCTTATTCATACATCATCATTTATTGCCCCTCTTTTGAGGGGCTTTTTTTATGCTCATAAATGCCGCAAAGCAGCATTTATGAGCATAAAATGTGCGCTGCGTTTCGCTAAAAAGTAAAGGAATAGAACAGTTGCCCCGGACTTTAGGCCGGAGTTATATAACGATACGGTCGGCTTTAGCCAAAACACCCGCGTAATATCTCTATGAAGAATTATTCGTTGCTCACGAATGGGCAGTGTTGGTTGCCCGGCACAAGGTCCCGCTTTTTTGCGGGAGGGGTTAGGGGTATTTCCTACGCCACCGCAGCCACCACTACTGCCAGCTTTTCCGCCTTCATAATGTTGTTATATGCCAGGTCTATGAATAGGGTGGTATCCAGGTTGCGGCCATGATTGATCTCGTTGAAGAGCGGCGTGTACTTCTTATTTTCAAGGGAAGACATCAGCTCGAACTTGCGGGTCTGCAGCCATAGCGGGAAGGGTGGGCCGCCCACATGGCAGGTAATGGTATGTACATTGCCCAGCAGCTCGGCTGTATAGGTGATCGGCACTTCAACAAGGGCCATGCCTGAATCGTAGGAGAGTGTTATTTTCTTGTCCATGCCGTTATTTCTTTAAAAAGTAAACTGAATACTTGTACTAAATACTTCACCGGCATTTCGCGCTATGCGGCCACTTCAGCAGCAGGCTGCGATATCTGGATGATCTTCATCCAGGCAAATAGCCTGATGACGGGGTATATAGGGTCTATCTCGTGCCAGCGCTTACCGAAGTTGATAGACGATGGGTACTTGTGGTGGTTGTTGTGGTAAGACTCGCCCAGCATCAGTATATCTACGCTGAACAGGTTCTCAGAGGTGTTTTTGAGTATGTAATTCTTATAGCCATACTTATGCGCAAACCAGTTGATCACCGCGCCATGGAACGCGCCCATAGACAGGATCACCGGCAGAAAAATATACTGCCAGGGCGATGTGGTGTACTTAATGAAGATAGCGAGGTACAGTGCAGCCCATA
The DNA here is from genome assembly GCA_903906615.1 of uncultured Bacteroidota bacterium. Classification (GTDB taxonomy): domain Bacteria; phylum Bacteroidota; class Bacteroidia; order Chitinophagales; family Chitinophagaceae; genus Nemorincola. Next base: position 4,686 of record CAIVKT010000476.1, read on the forward strand.
GTATACGAGACGCAGCAGAATTGGCCCAGCGGTCAAAGCTGTTCCACTCCGGTACATTTTTCTCAAACTTGGCTTCGGTCTCTATCTTGTTATTAAAGATACCGCTGTAGATGTTGCGGGTGCGCCACATCATCGAGAAGATGTTTTTGGAGAAGGAGGGCGAATGGGGGTCCAGCTCGGTATCGGTATAGGCGTGGTGCATACGGTGCATAATGGCATATGCCCTGGGGCTCATATACGAAGACCCCTGTGTGATGTAGGACAGGATAAAGAAAAACTTTTCCCAGCCCTTGCTCATAGTGAATGCGCCATGGGCGCCATATCTATGCTGGAAGAACGTTTGGCAAAACAACG
>CAIVKT010000477.1 GCA_903906615.1 uncultured Bacteroidota bacterium
AGGAGGGTGTATAAATACATTCGTCCAGCCTTCTTCCGGCTTCAGCAGGCCTTGTGCAGTTACAGAGCTTTCCAGTGCGCGCATAGTGGTAGTGCCTACCGAGCAGATGTGGCGCTTTTCTATTTTCGCCCTGTTCACTATGTTGGCAGCATAGTCGTCTACCTTGAAATATTCAGCATCCATTTTATGCTTCGACAGGTCTTCCACTTCTATAGGGCGGAAGGTGCCGAGGCCGGTATGAAGAGTGACTTCTGCAAAGCGCACCCCTACTATTTCTAACCTTTTGATCAGCTCGCGGCTGAAGTGCATACCCGCTGTTGGTGCGGCTACTGCGCCTTCGTATTTGGCATATACTGTCTGGTAACGTTCTTTATCTTCTTCTTCCGGTTTGCGCTTGATGTACTTCGGCAATGGTGTTTCGCCCAGCAGGTCCAGCATACCACGGAATTCTTCGTCGGTGCCGTCAAACAAAAACCTGATGGTACGGCCGCGTGATGTGGTATTGTCTATTACTTCTGCAACCAGTTCATCGTTATCACCAAAGTAAAGTTTGTTGCCTACACGTATCTTACGTGCAGGGTCTACGATCACATCCCACAAATGGTTTGGTTTGTTCAGTTCGCGAAGCAGGAACACTTCTATCTTGGCGCCGGTCTTCTCTTTGCGGCCATAAAGGCGTGCAGGGAATACCTTGGTGTTGTTCACGATCATTACGTCCTTGTCATGAAAAAAACCAAGAACGTCTTTGAATACTTTATGTTCTATCTTGCCGGTATCCCGGTGAATAACCATAAGCCTCGCATCTTCACGTTTCTTGGCGGGATGTTGCGCTATGAGATTTAATGGCAGATCGAACTTAAATTGCGACAACTTCATAAGTAGACAAAGATTGATTAAAAAGTGTGCGAAATTACGTAAAAATAACCGAAAAACTGAGGTTCCTCATTTTATAACTATTTTAAACCACATTTCGTTTCTTGCTCCCCTTTCCATCATTTTACCAAAATCTGACCAAAATTTTGGTAATTCATTCTTCAAATGTTGTAAATTGCAGCTATAACTCAAATTTATTTCTAGATTTGGATTGTATTATAATAAATTTACTAAATATGAGGACAGCTAATCTAACGATTTTCTTTTCAGTGTTTTTTCTGATCGCAAGTGCACAAGGCAAAAATGACCTGGCAAAAGATAATTTGCATGGCAGGGTCAAGATGCTCAAAGTAAGTGGCTACAGAGTGGCTAATGTAGATGGTAAATTTCAAAAAGGCAGGGAGATACATTCTGTTACCAATCTCTACAACGACAGGGGCTTTATGGTGGAATTCAATTCCTCTGGCGGTACTGATACCGTTGAAGAAGAATACATACACTTCAAACCGGTAAAGAACGTTTATACTTACGACAATCATGACATTATGGTCGCCAACAAAACATACAACGAAGATGGCAGCCTGCAGGAGTCCGAAAGCTACAAAATAGACAACAGGGGCAACCGTATAGACTGGAGCACTTACAAAGGCGATGGCACCATACAGTGGCACTACTCATCAGAGTACGACAACCAGGGCAATGTGCTTGAATCCAATTCTTACTTCCTCGGTAATCTTAAAAAACGCCACACCTATAAATATGACGATAAGGGCAATGCCATTGAGGAAACCCTGTACGACGGCGAAGGCAAAATGAAATGGAAAGAACTACTCACTTACGACACAAAGGGCAACGTGATAGAAGTGAGCGACTACAAAGGCACAGGCGCTTTCAATGCCCGCTACATGTACTTCTACGATGATAAAGGCAATGTAACGGAAGAGCGCGAATACCCTACCGAAACAGCCACTAAGTACAAGAAGACCATCAATAAATATGATGCGGATAACAACCTCATTGAGATCAGCAAGACCAATGAAAGCGGCAAACCTACCTATTACGCCAAGATGGACAAGTATGGAAACCACACTGCCGACATCACCTACAGGCCCGATGGTAAGATACTGGAGAAGATAACACAGGACTATAAGTATGATGACAAGGGCAACATCACCGAGCAGAAAAGGTATTTTGCAGATGGTACGCTTGATGAGAAAAAAGCCAACATCTACACTTACGATAAACAAGGCAACTGGTTCATCAATATCACTTATGAGAATGACAAACCTGTCCGCATCACAGAGCGCAGGGTGGAATATTATTGATTTGATACAATGCTAAAAATATACAGGTGGGCCGCTTAATAGCAGCCCACCTTTTTTATTTCTTCGCCAATGCGTTGCTCCCACTCATGCTGCTTAGCTTCTATAGTACCATGGTTGGTCTGCCGGAACATTGTTTATGGGAATAAGTGCGCA
>CAIVKT010000478.1 GCA_903906615.1 uncultured Bacteroidota bacterium
AGTTCATCTGCAATGGATGAGGCCTGGTCGAGGTAGCCACCGGGATTGTCGCGCAGGTCTATGATCAGCTGCTTTGCGCCCACGGATTGCAGCTTTTTAAGGGCTGCTTTAAACTCATCGTAAGTGGTGGCAGAGAAACGGTTTATTTTAATGAAGCCTGTGCGGGCATCCAGCATCAGGCTGGCTTCTACACTGTAGGTGGGTATCAGGTCGCGGGTGATAGAGGTCTGCTTTATGGTGCCTGCAAGCTGCTTTACAGTAACAGATACGTTACTACCCTGCTTGCCTTTGAGCAGGTGTATGATGCGCTCTGAAGTGATATGGATACCTGCCACTGACGAATCATTCACTTTGAGCAATTGATCGCCCACCGATATACCTGCATGTTGCGCAGGGCCATTGTCTATGACTGCTACCACAGCTATGGTATCATGCACCACGGAGAACTCAACGCCTATACCGGAAAACTCACCCTCCATATCATCATTGATGCCCTGCAGGTCTTCGGCGGGTATGAATACAGTGTGCGGATCGAGGGATTTGAGTATGCCCGATATGGCATCTTTGTACATGAGGTTGCTATTGACGGTATCCACATATTTTTCGTTGATGAGGTCGAGTATCCTATCAAGGCGTTCTTTGCGGGGATCAGTCTTGCGCAGGGAGTCGCGCATGTTGTAGCCCAGCAACATACCGGCCACCATCACTATCGAGAAGAAAAGCGGGGCCCAGATTTTGAGGCGACCCGGTTTGGATTCATTCATGTTCAGAAAACTGGCGTAAAGATAGTTTAATAATGGCTCAATTGCTTAATGGCCCAATGACCCAATGGTGTGGGAATAAATGACGGGAATTATGTGGTGTTGCCCCGATGGCGCAATGACTCCATGTTTTGCATGAGCATCTATTATCCCGCGCAAATTGTTGCACCCACTACGGGGTGCGAGCGCTTTTTGGGGCAGGTTTCTAAAAAGCTATACCCCCGGCGGGGTATGTGATATGTACCTTGTTGTGTTCCGTAAATGTCACTGGCTATCCATAGCCAGGCGGAAACCGAGGTTCCACTGGCGGGTGGTGGGCGCAAAGCGGCTGCGGTAGGTGGTGCGGCAAATGGCCTCATCATCGAAGTAAGAGCCGCCACGGGCTACCCGCTTGGTGCCTGTTTCAGGGCCTTTGGGGTTGATCTCGTCAATGGTTTTGCTGTAGTAATCATCGGCATACCAGTCGTTGACCCACTCCATCGCATTGCCACACATATCAAATATGGCCAGCTCATTAGCCTGCTTCTGTCCTACCGGGTGGGTAGCGCCATTGGATTTACCGTACCAGGCCACCTCGCTCAGCTTATCGCTACCGCTGTATTTGTATTTTTTGCTGTACTTGCCACCACGCGCGGCATATTCCCACTCCGTTTCGGTAGGGAGCCTGTAGTGCCTGTCGGGAAATTTAGCATTGAGGCGCTTGATGAATTCCTGCACATCATTCCAGCTTACTTTTACTACCGGGCAGTTGTCGCAGTCTTTGTTGCTATAGTCTATATCGTCGTATGCAGGCGGCTTCACGCCCATTATACTGCGCCACTGGCCCATGGTTATCTCGTACTTGCTGATGGAAAAGCTGCTCACATTTACACGGTGCAGCGGGCGCTCGTTCTGGTATTCTTCACCGAGGTATTTTTTGTCATCGCAGCCCATGAAAAAGTTGCCGCCCTTCACAAAAGCCATTTGTATGTTCGGCTCGTCCTGGCAAAAACCATGAATGGTGGCGAACAAAAAGGCAAATAAGAATATCGTCTTTTTCATAATACTAAGCCTTCGTTTTGTGTGTGCTGATGGAAATATTAAGCGAATATAGTAAAAAGGATTTAGCTGGTTTAGCGGCCGGCTATGATTTCACTGGGAATTATTTCCCAAGTCAGGTTTCAAAGCGAATTCTGCAACAGATTGTGCCTTAACACGAAAACCCGCATAAAGCGGGTTTGGTACCAAATGTGTGGCAAAGGAGATTAGAATATAGTCTTTCTAGTTAAACATTACAGGGCGAATACTGTGTAAATCAATCTATTTCACGTGTGTAGTGGGTGCCATATTTCATTGTTGGGAGGGGTATCGTTCATTTTTTCGATAAAGAGATAGAGTAACTCTCTTTCTGTTTTTCCGGTTTCTTTTATTAGTTCTTTCCATCCCATTCCCCCGACGCACACGAGAGTGGATGTTAGATTAATTTTCCAATTCTCGTCCTCCCTGACGAACTTTACCTTCAGACCCGGATGCTTATTGGAGTCTATCAATTGGGTCATCGCTACACCATCTTTTACCGACAATACTTCCAACGAATATTCATCATTCGCATTGCCTCCGCACATGTGGTTCTGTATGCAATAGGCGAAAAAGGATCTTCCGTTCATTTGCATGATCTTGCTTGCGGGTGTAATATGCCTGACGGAGAGTACCAATATTTTCTGGTCGAAACGCAGCCCTTCTACGCTAAGGCTATCTGCAGTTTTCACAAGTCCTAGGATATAGGCATAGTAGTTAACGGTAGTTGAGTCGATATACTGCACGCTTTCTGCACCCATGGCATTGCCTACAGCCTCAGTATAATTTTTCCAAACGGTTTTGATCTCTTTTTGCTCCTGCTTGCGGTTTTCGCAGGAGACGAGTGTAAAACAGGTTAAAGCAATCAGAGTTGATAGCAGGAGATTACTTTGCAAAGTAGTTAGCCTTTTCATGTTACTGAACTAAGATACAAATAATTTACAGTCTGGCTATGATGAAAATAACACAGTCCTTAAACAACAAAACCCGCATAAAGCGGGTTTTGTATCAAATGTGCGGCAAAGGAGATTCGAACTCCCATGCCCGTTAAAGGCGCTACCACCTCAAAGTAGTGCGTCTACCAATTTCGCCATCGCCGCATTTGAGGACTGCAAAAGTAGAAAGAAAAACCCTAAATCCCTAAAGGGACTTCCCCATATTTTCTGAAAAACGTTATTTGCCACTAACATTCTTCTACAAAAGATATAAAACAGCGAAAAATGATTCCCCTTTTGCGGTTATGTGTTTCTACCTTCTTAAAATAATACGGAAGGTGGTTCCCTTGCCCAACTCAGATTGTTTGACGAATATAGAGCCGTGGTGGTATTTCTCCACTATGCGGCGGGAAAGGGACAGGCCGAGGCCCCAGCCACGCTTCTTGGTGGTAAAGCCGGGCGTGAATACCCGCTTCACCTGGTAGGCTGGTATGCCCTTGCCACTATCCTGTACATCTACCCACACCTGCTGCGGCTGGTTGGTAACGGTAATATCTATCTTACCTGTGCCGCCCATAGCATCGAGCGCATTGCGGATGAGGTTTTCCATTACCCAGTCGAACAAGGGGCCACTGATGTTTACCGGCACATCGCTTTCTTTCGTGTGCAGGGTGATGAACACCTTGCTGGGCGAGCGTTTCTGCATATAGCCCACTATACCTTCGAGCCGGGTAATGAGGTTCTCTTCTTCCAACTGCGGCGCACTGCCTACTTTGCTGAAGCGGTCTGCAACCAGCTTCAGGCGGTCCAGGTCTTTCTGCATCTCCACTACTGCTTCACTTTCAGGCGCTTCTTCGCGCAGCAGTTCCAGCCATGCCTCGATGGAGCTGAGGGGGGTACCCAACTGGTGCGCTGTTTCTTTGGAGAGGCCTACCCACACCTGGTTTTGCAGGCTGCGATTGGCAGCACTCAGGGCCAGCAGCACTACTATAAGGAACAGTACAATGATGGTGAGCTGCACATATGGGAAGTACCTAAGCTGTATGAGCAGGTAAGACTCGCCGTAATAAATATAATTTTTCCCTGTCCCATAATCTGCCTCAATGGGCCGGTGGGCTTTTTTAAATTCTCTTAGCTTGTCCGAAGCCAGGTTTTTTAGTGGTACTAAAGAATGTATAGTATCCAGATTCTTGGTGTCTATGATACCCCCTTTTTCATCTGTAATGATAAGGGGTATAACAGTGTCCCGGGTAATGATGTTGCTGGCAAAGGTGGTTTCCTGCAGGTTGGAAACATTAGGATTACTGAGGGTTTTGATGGCATTGG
>CAIVKT010000479.1 GCA_903906615.1 uncultured Bacteroidota bacterium
GCTATCGAAATTTTTCGTTTCTCTACTTTTTTCATGGGACATCCAATGGGACATCTGAAAAATAAAATACGTCAAAAACCCTTACCAATACTATCACACGCAAAACCAAACCATATGTTTTACCAACAAAAAAAAATTAATCGCAGAACATTCGCCCCACACCGTACCTAAAATCGGAATTTGAAATTTGTATTTTGGGATTTGGAATCCCCTACTTCACTTTAAGGTTTTCACTTTTTTCGTGTCCCCGAAGAGTCTCTCCGCTTCTTCAGCGGAGGACTCTTCGGTTCGCGCCGGGCATAACAAACACCTTCATCTTACAAAACACCTAATATCTATTTTATAAAATCCCGTATAGATAAAACGTGTTGGCTCGCATTACATTATTAAAGACCTTTGCTACATCAAAAGAGATTTTCTATCGCACTGTTTTCTTTGTGGCCTTTGTGAATTCCTATCCTCTTGGCAATCTTGAAATCTGGAATTTCTGCATTTGGATTTAACCGAAAAATGGTACATGCAATGGGACATGCAAAAAACAAATACAGCCAAATCCCTTGCCAATACTCACTTACATAAAAAATGGTAATGAGCGTTATCCACAAAAAACATTTTTCAGCGGTGGGACATTTACCAAACTCACTTTAAGGTTTTCACTTTTCACTTTTGACTTATCAATGGGACATCCAATGAGACATCTGAAAAATAAAATACGTCCAAAACCCTTACCAACACTATCACACGCAGAAGCACACCATATGTTTTACCAACAAAAAAATAATTTCATCGTAGCACATTCACCCTACACCTTGCACTAAAAATGGGATTTGAAATTTGTATTTTGGGATTTGGAATCCCCAACTACTTCACCTGCACATACCCCGACTCCAACTCCACCACATCCCTGCGCAACACAAACCTATATACCCCCTTGTGCTGAAAATTGCGGCGGTCGAAGATGATCTTGGAGTGGTGCAGGCGGGGTACTTCAAAGATCATATGATCTTCGGCATCATAGAACTTTATGGAGTAGTGGTGCGTAGCCACATCATCCGGCAGCGACATATCCACATGTCCGCTAAGCGTGTCTACAAATATGTAGGCCGACTTAATGAAGGTGGCAGGCGCAGCATTGGGGTCATCAAAGGCTATATTTACTTTGGGGTGGTGTGTTATCTCTATGGGTGCAGGGGGGGGCGGTTTTATACGCACAGTATCAGGCACAGTTACTGCTACGGGTTGGCTGGCCGGTAGTTGCAATACTTCCCGCTTGCCTGCCAATGTATCCATTGCGGGCGGGTTGGCTGGTACAGTTGGCTGGGCATGATCTGTGACCGGTGCCACAACTGCTACAGGCTGTGTAGCATGTTGCGCATCCATTTCCGACCGCTCCAGGTAAGCCCGGCAGGGGTTGCTGCTCCACGACACACCCGAGTTGAACACAATGGCCAGTTTGTAATAGTTATTGCCAGGTAAGGGGTGTGGATCAGTAAAGTCTTCTCCTCCCATTTCAGGTTTCTTTACTGTGCCTATCACGGTGTACTCACTCACGCTGTCGGCAGAGCGCATGATGGATATTTTCTTTATGCTGTTATACGGGTTGGTCCATGAGATCGTCACTACCCTGCCCTGCACGGTACCCAGTATATTGGGCAGCGTGGGCTGTGCCACAGCGGCAAAACCACCAAGCGCCAGCAGGAATATGAATAAAATACGCAAATTCAATGGTAGAAAAGCAATGAGCTATTATCCCCGAAAATTAATACAAGTTAGCCATATTCAGGATTTTCGGCCCCGAATATTTATGGCCCATTGTGTATAACTTTCAAATTATGCACGCATTCATCTACCTATCAACTAATTACCTATCTTAGCCCTTTAGGATACTAAACAGCACACATGGGATTATTTACGAAGAAACCAATACACAAACTTATACTCGACTCGTCTGATGGCGATAAGGGACTCAAGCGCACACTCACCGCAGGCAACTTGATAGCTATGGGAATAGGCGCCATCATAGGCGCAGGGCTATTCGTTCGTACCGCTGCTGCTGCTGCCAACAATGCAGGGCCATCTGTAACTATGGCCTTTGCCGTAGCAGCCATAGGCTGTGCTTTTGCAGGCCTGTGCTATGCCGAGTTTGCTTCCATGATACCTATTGCAGGTAGCGCTTATACTTATTCTTATGCCACCATGGGCGAGCTTGTAGCCTGGATCATAGGCTGGGACCTGGTGCTGGAGTATGCCGTTGGCGCTGCCACCGTAGGCATAGCCTGGAGCGAGTACCTCAATAAGCTGCTGGGCCTCTTTCATATTCGAGTCCCGTATCAGTGGTGCCACTCCCCATTCGAGGTCTGTAAAGATAAAACAGGTCTCTTTGCCGATCAGCTGGGTGTGCATGGCATAATGAATGTGCCCGCATTGTTCATCATCTTCATGCTTACCATGCTGCTCATTCGCGGCACCAGGGAATCAGCTTTTGTAAACGGCATCATCGTCATCTCCAAGGTGGCCATCGTTATCCTGTTCATCGTATTGGGCTGGAGCTATATGAACCCCGCCAACCACATACCGTACATACCCGCTGCTACCAAATACATTGATGGCGAAGGCGTAAGCCACAACTTCGGCGGCATATGGGGTATTCTGGGCGCTGCGGGCGTGGTATTCTTTGCGTTCATCGGCTTTGATGCCGTATCCACTGCGGCACAGGAGGCTAAAAATCCTAAGAAGGACATGCCGATCGGCATCCTGGGGTCGCTGGTAATATGTACTATACTTTACATCTTGTTTGCGCACGTGCTTACGGGCATTGCCAGTGTCAACGATTTCCGCACAGCGGGCAAAGAAGGCTCTGTGGTGTATGCCATACAAACGTATATGCACGGATATGGCTGGCTGGCCAATTTTGTGACCGTTGCCATCTTATTCGGGTTCTCGTCTGTAATATTAGTGATGCTGATGGGCCAGTCGAGGGTATTCTACTCCATGAGCCGCGATGGACTGGTACCCAAAACCTTCTCCAACCTGCATCCAAAATTCAAGACACCGCACCATTCCAACTGGATATTTCTCATACTCGTAGGTGGTTTTGCCGCCTTTGTACCCGGAGATATTGTTGGCGATATGACCAGTATCGGCACTTTATTCGCCTTTATGCTGGTATGTGCCGGTGTTTGGATATTGCGTGTGACCAACCCGGAGATACAGAGGCAATTCAAAGTGCCTTTCGTGCAGTTTGTATCTATAGCAGGCATAGTGGTATGCGGCGCTATGATAGCCGGCCTCGGATGGACAAACTGGGCACGCCTGGGCGGCTGGCTGGTCATAGGGCTTGTTATCTACTTCACTTATAGCCGTAAGCACAGCAAATTGAATAATGAGAAAAATGAATAGCCCTGCTTATTTATAAGGCCCAATTCAAAAACATATTTACCCTTAAATTAAACCTTCTTAAAACCTATGCGTCTTAATTGCATAAAAACTTTGAAACTATGCAATACAGAAAACTCATAAAGACCGGCGCTATAGTGATAGCGGCCTCTTTAATTACGCTGTCGGCGTGCAAGCGCGACAAAACAGATAGCACTCCGGCGCTTACCAACGCGGATGATAATGGCGGGTACGCATCAGATGCGGCAAAGCTGGAAAGCACCAACAA
>CAIVKT010000480.1 GCA_903906615.1 uncultured Bacteroidota bacterium
AATTGCCTGCCGGGGCCAAAGCGGCATATGTAACACTGCTCAATAAGCTGAGCCGGGGAAACATCTGAGCGCACGGCAAGGCGTAGTTATTGGGCTGTACTGATTTAAACGGTAACCGTAATGAATTCTATAGTATTTTAAAACAACGAAATGTCAACAGAGAACGAAGTATTCAGGAAAATAAAGGAAATTAGTGTGCGGGCTGTTCAACCAAGGCCATCAGTGAGCGTGCATGAACTGGCACAGGAAATGAGCGTGACGCGCGAAAGCCTTATGCCCTCGCTCACGCAACTGAAACAATTAAGGTTATTGAATTTCAATGATGCGCAAGGATCGAGTATCAAACTTACTTTGCTGGGTACTGTTGTGAAAAGGGACAAACTGTAGGTTTACCCTTTTCACAACACCGGCCTTAAGGAACAGTGTGCGTTTTCGATAGGGCTAGGGGCAATAAGTTTCATAATAGCCCCATGCAGCGTTAAATCCTGTTGCGGGATCGAACTGGTCAATGAATTCATAGCTGGCAGAGTCCGCAGCAACTGCATGCACACAACTGGTTCCCGCTGAAAGCAAGTAAACAAAGGTATTTCCGCTGTCAGTTATTCCATGCTGCGTGGTGTATTTTAGCTTCACATAAAACTTGTATTTTGTACTCAGCCTTCCGGTCGCAGTATCTGTCCCTTCCCAGCGCCTTGTAGCACTTGTAGACAGCCACACCAATGCCCCTGTAGTGTCATATATACTCATGTTAAAGCTGGAAAAGGTATCTGTAAAGCCGATTATCTTGTAAATATCATTTACCCCATCGCCATTTGGGGTAAATGCTGTAGGCAAATACAAGGAGAGCGTGTCTCCGCGACCAATGAACGGGTGTATGCAATCAGCCTTCAGGCTATCCGCAAATGCGCTGGGCGTTGTGGTAGAAGGGGTGCTGCTACTGCTTTTCTTACAGCTAAAGTAAGATAGGGTACAAATGCCGAGCAATGCTACAGCAATACTTTTACGGTTCATAAGGATGGTTTTGGTTAGTTTGGTGTGGTGTATTGACTAATAATGCCGTATTGGGTTTAATACAAAAATAGTAATCCGCAATAATTATGCCAAAATACAGCAAGCCTGGGTCATACCACTTTAATATCTTTGGCTGCAAACCCGCTGTAGATCACATTAAGCAACTCGCTCTTTATAGATTGCAGCTTATGCACATCATTGATCCATACCTGCACATTGATGCTCATTGTTTTATCGTTCACAGATAACAACAGTATTTCAGGAGGTGTCTCCATCACTACATGCTCATTCTCCTGTAGTGCCTCCATGATGGCGGCGCGCACCTCCTCAAAGGAATGGCCGGGTACTATCGAGATAGGCAGCTCCACGCGCACATTATCGTTGCGCAGCGTCCAGTTGATAACACGGCCGGAGAGCAGGTCGGCATTAGGCATGATCAGCTCCGCGCCTTCTTCCATCACTATCTTGCTGGAGCGTATGCCGATATCCAACACACGGCCTTTCTTATCGCCCAACTCTATAAAATCGCCTATACGGAAGGGTTGCTCAAAGATGAGGATGACACCCGATACGAGGTTGTTCACTATCGTTTGCAGGCCCAGGCCTATGCCCACACCCAATGCGCCCAGCACTATGGTGATCTTATCCATAGGTATGCCGGAGGCAGCAACGGCTATCAGGAAGCCAATGACGATAAGCACCAGCCTCGTCATAGCCAGGCGGGAGCCATTCTTCTTTACCTCGGGATCCCAGGTTGATTCTATCTTGCCATACAGCGAGCCTACGCCCTGTTGCAGTATGTTGGAGATATAGATGATCGCAAAGAACAGCAGTATGTTGCCCACCTGGAAGTTGGTGCTGCCTATGTTGCGCTGGGTGGTGAGGAAGCGTATCGTCACATGCGACACAAAGTTGTACATATTAAGGCTGATGGAGAATACGATCACCCAAAGTATTACAGATGTAACGAGGAGTATTTTTTTAAGCAAACCTTCTATCTTAGCGAAGTTCAGCTTGGCGGTGATGCCGCCCTTCATTTTGTTCAGTATGGTTTGCAGTTCAAAAGCCTCGATCATGATCTGGATAAAAATAGTAAGGCCAATGATCTGTGTGAG
>CAIVKT010000481.1 GCA_903906615.1 uncultured Bacteroidota bacterium
GCCATTGCCCTCACCGATACTACTGCCATAGGCGCCTGGAGTGCCTGGGCGGCAGGCAATACCAATGCCGGGATAGCCGCAGGTACAGTAACCGGGGCAATGGCAGGCACAGACACCATTTATTATATAGAAAGCAATGGCTGCGGCATAGATACCGCCCGCTATGGCTTGACGATAAAAAACTGTGTAAATGCAGTGCCTGTAGCCCCTGCTGTAAGTTCAATAAGCGTTTGGCCAAACCCTGCCGGCAACACACTCACTATAGAGGCCGCAGGTTATGATAGCTATACCATCAGCAATATTACCGGGCAGGCACTCCTAACGCAAGTATTGGCGCACAACGAAACAATAGCCGATATAAGTATGCTGCCGGCAGGCATGTATTATATAGCCCTGCATGGCGTAGATGACTATGTAGTGAGGAAGTTTGTAAAGCAATAGATTCGTATCTCCTTAGGCAAAGAATTTACTTATCCATCGCCAGCCTGAAGCCGAGTGATGCGGCCTTGGTGTCGGGCAGGTAAGCGGCACGGCGTGTTACGGCCAGCTCGTCGGGTGTGCTGGTATAAGAGCCGCCGCGCACCACATGCGCATTGCCTGATGAAGGGCCTTTGGGATTTTCCACATCGTGCTTGGTGCCGTAGGTGGTGGCGTAGTAGTCGGCACACCATTCTTCCACGTTGCCACTCATATCATAGATGCCTATTTCGTTGGCTTTTTTGCGGCCTATAGGGTGCACATGGTCTTTGCCGTTGCGCTCGTACCAGGCGACATCCTGCGGCAATCTTTTGCCGCTGTATTTTTTGCCCTCTTTTATTTTATCAGGTTTCACACCTTTTTCTGTGATCAGGAATTCATTGACGCCGCCACGTGTGCCGGGATAAGTTTTTACCAGTTCTTCTTTGTTGCCGCCACGTGCCGCATACTCCCACTCTGCCTCTGTAGGCAGGCGGTAATGCTTGCCTGTAAGGGCATTCAGCTTTTCAATGAAGGATACTGCGTCATTCCAGCTTACGTTGGTTACGGGGCATTCATCACAGTCGAATACAGATGGGTTGCTGCCCATAACGATCTTCCATTGCTTTTGGGTAACCTCGTATTCGCTCATCGAAAAATCAGCGAGCTTTACTGTATGCGCGGGTTTCCTGTCTGCCGCCCCGTCATTGCTGCCCAGGTCGAAGCTGCCGCCTTGCACCTGCACCATATATATATGCAGGGAGTCTTTGCTGGTCTTATTGATCTTTCTCTGGGCCACGGCTGTTTGCACAGTAAGCGCCATCAATAAACAGGATAACAAACATTTCGTCATAAAGGATATTTACCGGTTATTAAAAATCAGTTAATTCATCTGTACTACTTTCGTAGGGTCCATGTTGGTATTGCGGATGGCTATATTCTGCGCCACTTTCTGCGCCATCTCCATGAATGCCTCTTTAGCTACCGCATCATCATCCAGCACAGCGGGCAGCCCCTTATCTCCTCCTTCACGTATCCCCTGCACCAGTGGTATCTCCGCTATAAATGGCAGCTCAAACTGGTCTGCCATCTTCCTTGCCCCACCCTTGCCAAATATATAATATTTGTTCTCAGGTAACTCCTGCGGTGTAAAATAAGCCATATTTTCAACAATTCCGAGTATCGGAACATTGATCTGTGGTTGCCTGAACATCATAATGGCCTTGCGGGCATCTGCTGCTGCAACTGCCTGCGGTGTGGAAACGATTACAGCGCCCGTTACAGGCACTGTTTGCACTATGGTGAGGTGTACATCGCCGGTGCCGGGGGGCATATCCACCACCAGGTAATCGAGCGCTCCCCAATGTACATCTGATATGAATTGCTTTAATGCCGAGCTGGCCATAGGGCCGCGCCACATCACCGCCTGCTTCTCATCTATCAGCATACCTATGGATATGGCCTTGATACCGAATTTTTCCAGCGGCACTATCATGCCCTTGCCATTTACTTCGGTCATTTTGGGGCGCTCATCGCGCAGCCCCATCATGATAGGAACTGAAGGGCCGTAGATATCGGCATCCAGCAACCCTACGGATGCGCCCAGCTGTGCCAGCCCTATGGCCAGGTTCACAGCCACAGTGGATTTGCCTACACCGCCCTTGCCCGATGCCACTAAAATGATATTCCTTACATCAGGCAGTATGGCCTGGTTGTCCTTTCGGTTGGTGCTTACATTGGCGGTGAGGTGTACATTTACCACTGCTTCCTTATCTACCAGCAGATGTATGGCCGTAACGCAGGCGCGCTCTATCATTTCCTTCAGCGGGCAGGCCGGGGTGGTGAGCACTACGGTAAAAGAAACATTTTTGCCGTCAATCACTATATCTTTCACCATGTTGAGGGTTACGAGGTCTTTGCCCAGGTCGGGCTCCTGTACTTCGCTCAGTGCGGCGATCACTGCTTCTTTTGTTATCATATAAACCTTTGTTAAAGTATGTTTCCGGAACCGCAAAAATACATTAAACACGGTTACTTTGCGATAAGTTACGCTGATTGCCTGATAAGCAAATAAATGCTGTAATGATAAACCACGTAACTTTACATTATGAAGTTGAAGTCTTTTCTATATTGTTTTATTGTATTCCTTTCGCTTGGGTATAATCACGCATCCGCACAAACCAATATGGAGAATGTGATACAGATAGATGGTATAGCCATGACGGCAGATAGCCTGCGTGCTGTGCCTTATGCTGTAGTATCTGTAAAAAACAAGAACAGGGGCATAGAAGCGGCATACACAGGGGTGTTTTCTGTTGTTTGCTTCAAAGGCGATACGCTTGAATTTTCGTGCGAGGGTTTCCGGTCAAAGCAGTATATAGTGCCTAAAGATATTAAAGGGCAATACTTCTCGGTGATACAGTTGATGGTGCAGGATACCTTTTACCTGCCGGAAACGATCATCAGGCCCTTGCCATCGAAAGAAGGTTTCAGTTATGCCTTCCTGCATTGGCGCATACCTAATGACCAATATGAGCTCGCCCGCCGCAATACCGATGCTTACTTTCTGAAGGCGCTGGCCTATACTATGCCGATAGACGGGCAGGTGGCACAGGCGAGGCTGATGCAGAAACAGGCCAATGAGGCAGTATATTATGGCCAGCAGCCACCTATGAATATCTTTAACCCGCTGGCGTGGGGGCAATTCTTTGAGGCCTGGAAGCGTGGCGATTTCCGCACGAAGAGCAATCCTTACATCAACGACGGGAATAATTACTAACGCATTGCACTTATGCCAATTCAATTAAAATCATACACGAAATTATTGTGTGATCTGCGCGAGAATTCCCACCACACAGGAGGTACATAGATCACATAGTCTATGTGGTCTGATGCCAAGGATTTGTAATTTCTCATAGGTTCAATTACTCCTGCCTATGTGTTCTATGTGCCTCCTATGTGGTGGCCTTGAATAACATTCAATCAGGCGGGATTTTGTATGCAGGGCCTTACTTGCTCAATATTCTTATTTCCACGCGGCGGTTGGCTTGCTGTTCGTCTTCGGTATTGGCAGGGTATACTTTCGGGCGCGTGGTGCCGAAGCCTTCAAACTTCATCCTGTTTTTTGCTATACCTTTTGCGGCGAGGTAGTCATATACCGCTTTAGCCCTTAGCTTAGAGAGGTCTATATCATTGCTGTATGGCCCGGTGTTGGATGTGGTCATGCCTTTGCAGCATACGTGGCCTTCTATCTGAATGTGCACTGATTTGTTGGTGTTGAGGAACTCAATAAGGTTTTGCAGCTCGGGCATAGAGGCGGGCAGAATATCGGGCAGGCCGCCTTCAAAGAAAATATTATTCAGCGTTACGGTTTCATTTACCGCTACTTTATTGATGTCGAGATCAGTAGTGGATTGGGTGATGATCAATACCTTCCTGTCGGGCGCATAGCCGCCCTTGGCAGTCATTGTGGGGCGGTCTATCTTTCCTTTGCCGATGCCGGTAATATCGCTTTTACTGAAGCCTTTTGATACGAGGTAGTCCTGCACATTCGTGGCCCTATCGGTAGATACAGAGTCGTTATGCTCAGCCGTACCCCGGTAATCGGCATAGCCTATCACCAGCAACTTTTGCCCCGGCTTTATTTTTTTATTGCGGATCAGCTTGTCTAAAGCTGCGGCCGATGTGCTGTTTATTGTAGTTTCTTTGAGCGCAAAATACACGGTAAAGGTATCAGCACGCTGGCTATAGCCAAAGGTGGCGCAGAAAAGCAGGCAAAGGAGCAGAAGGTTTTTCATGCAGCAAAGGTAAATAGACAATAATTACCAAAGGGGTGATTTTTGGAGGAGCAACTCACACTCGCGCTAACCCTTCACATCCAGCAAATCCCTGAGTGCATTCCCCAGTATATTAAAAGCATACACCAAAAGCATAATAGCGATGCCGGGAATCAATGCCAGTAGTGGCCTGTTGGTAAGCAGGAAGTTGTAGTGTTCTTTGATCATCAATCCCCATGAGGGGGCAGGGGGCTGTACGCCAAAGCCCAGGAAGCTGAGACCAGCCTCGATAAGTATGGCAGCGGCAAAGTTGCCTGCGGCTACCACCATCACCGGCCCGGCAATATTAGGCAGTATATGGCGGAAGATGATGCGCGCATCGCCTATGCCCAGCGCACGGGCCGCGGTAACATACTCCTGCTCTTTGATGGCCATCACCTGTCCCCGGATGAGCCTTGCTGCACCCACCCACATACTGAGCCCGATAGCAATAAATATCTCCCAGAAGCCCTTGCCTATGGTGAGCGTAATGGCGAATACCAGCAGCAGGGTGGGGATGGCATACAATATATTGATGACCCACATAACGGCATTATCTACCCAACCGCCATAGTAGCCCGCAAGCGAGCCGAGTATGATGCCTATGGTAAGGGAAAGCAGAACAGCCACAAGCCCAACAGATAACGTGACGCGTGAGCCTATGATGAGGCGTGAAAGAATATCGCGGCTAAAGCGATCTGTGCCGAGGTAGAAGGTGCGTTTGGTGATGTTGTGTGTGGTAATGTATTGCTGCTGATCGATGGTTGATGCACGAAGTTCATCGGCAGGTAGGAGCTGCGCTGCTGTATAAGTGAGTGTGTCTTCTATACCATCATCTATATAGTGGCGCACTACAATGCGGTTGCCCTCATAGCGGTAACCATTGATGGGTATGGCGTTGAAGACGGATGGTGTACCGTTGAACCATTCAAAAAGGCGGCAGTGGCGTTGTGGTGTGTTGGCTTTGGGTATGCGCAATAGCAACGTGGTAAAGCCCGGTTGCTTGGCCCCCAGCTCTATGATCATATTGTTGGCCGATGGTGTTTTATCGGGTACAATGACGTACGCAAAAATTGAAACAATGCAGGTGAGCGAAATGATACAAAGCGCCACCACTGCTGAAGGTTTTTTCAGAAGTCGCCTGATGATGCTCTTATGCGTATCATTTTTCAATTTTGTATATCGTGTACCCAGATTTGACAACTTTTAAAAAGTTGTCAAATCTTATATCTAACATTATCAGATCATACTAGTTCAGTCCGTGCTCACTCACGAGGTAGATGAGCTGTGCCATTACTGCGGCGCCCAGTTTAAGCTCGCGGTGATTCACCTGCTCAAACGTATCGTTATTGGTATGGTGCAGGTCGAAGTAGCGCTGTGAGTCTGGAATAAGGCCGGCCAGCGGGGTTTTGAGTTTGCTATTCATCGGTTCTATGTCCGATCCACCTTCTTCGCGGCTGAAATCGTAAACGCCGTATGGCAGGAATAGCTCTTTGTAGCTTTTTATTTTGTCCTTCTGTGCGGCAGGCATCACCAGCCCGATACCGCGTGGAGAGAAGCCACCCGCATCTGATTCGAGCGCCAGCACGTGCTGCTCGTTCTTTGACTTGGCCGAGTCGGCATAGGCCTGGCCGCCTTTCTGGCCGTTCTCTTCATTCATAAACAATACTGCGCGTATGGTGCATTTGGGTTTTATACCCAGCGCCTTCATAGCACGGATGATCTCTATGGCCTGAACGCAGCCGGCGCCATCATCGGTAGCGCCTTCGCCTACGTCCCAGGAGTCCAGGTGGCCACCTACTGTTATAATACGTTCAGGTGTTTCGATGCCCTTTATTTCGCCTATTACATTAAAGGAATGAACCAGTTTGGGCATCATATGTGCTTCCGAGGTCATTATTGCCGATACAGGGCCTTTGCCCAGCGCCTGCTCCAGGCGGTCGGAGGTTCTGTTGCCTAATGACATAGCGGGTACTTTTGCAAATGAGTCGTTGTAGTGTGTGGCGCCGGTGTGAGGGAAATCATCTTCGCCGGTAGACATAGAGCGGATAATGATGCCTACTGCGCCCTTGCGTGCTGCTGCTGTTGGGCCACCACCACGGTATCTTACTGCATCGCCATAGCCCTCGAAAGTGAAGATGAGATCCTGCCTGAAACGGTAATCAAAGAATACGATCTTGCCTTTTACGGCATCATCGGGCAATGCTTTTAGCTCATCGAAGTTGTGTACCAGCACTATTTGCGCTTTTAACGGCTTGCCATCTGTGCCCTGGCTGTTGCCGAGCGATAACGCCTCCACTGTTTCATACTTACCGCCTATATTCAGCTCCAGGCTTTCTTTGCCCCTGTAGAAGTAGGGTACGTCGGCTGGCTGCAGCCACACCTTATCAGCGCCGGCTTCTTTCATGGCCTTCTCGCCCCATATCACAGCCTTTGCCGCCTCCGGCGATCCGCTGATGCGATGGCCTATGGTTTTGGTAAGCACCCGCAGGTTGTTGTAGCAATTGCCGTGCAGCATGATCTCATCTGCTATTTTGCGAAACATCAGCGAGTCGTCCTGTCCGTAGCAGGTGCAGGTGGCAAGCAGGGCAATAAGCCCGAGTAGGCGTGATCTCATGCGATAAAAGTAATAGAAATGAACTCAATAATGTATTTACTTCATTGGCAAATTGCCGAATTGGCTAATTATTCCTTCCCGCTCATACCCTTAAACTGGTGGTGCGTTTCTTTGAACAGCACATTGAAGGTAGTGAGCGAACCGTATATGGCGGTGATGTACTGCTCCAGGTCCACTTTATCATGGTCGGTCATTACTTTGTGGGCGTTTATCTTTTGCTCCATCACGCGCAGCCTGTCGCGCACCATGATGATCTTGTGGAAGAAGGTGTCTATAGGCACTTCTTTGGGTTGTAGCGTGCTGTCGCCGGGTTTGAGTATCATAGTGCCATTGCGCCAGCGGGTGGCTATAGGTACTACCTGCATCTCGTGCAGGCGCTGGTCCAGTATGTTGCTGAGGGCCTGCTCTATGTCTGCTATGGTAATGGCCTGTGCGGGGCTGGCTTCGCCTGCGGCTACTTCGTCTGTAATTTTGAGGCCATCGTAGTCTTTGCTGATGCTCTTGGTGCCTTGCTGCGACTTGAACCAGATAATATAAAACTCGGAAGCGGTATCAACGATAACGCCCTTGCCAAAATGCTGATGGTCCACTCGGGAGCCTATGCCGGGTTGTGTGCTCATGGAAATATGAATGTGTTCTTTATCTTTAAACGAAATTTGTTACAATTTACTAATAATATTTTAGCATGAAAATAGTTGAAAAAGTACTAATCATACTAGCAATCGTGGGGTACGTGCTGAAATTGCTTTTAATACCTGGTGGCAGTATGCTGTTTTATTACTGCTTAATTATCCTGTGGTGGTTGTATTTCTTGTTAGGCTTTGCGTTTTTTAACGGCATAAGACTAACGGCATTATTTAAAAAGGATAGCTATAAAGACATTCCCATGTTGCATATACTGGGATCTGTGTTTGCCGGGTTTGCATTATCGGTTGGGGTCTTGGGAATTTTATTTAAGCTTATGACGTGGCCCGGAGCAGGAATTAACCTATTCGTTGGAATTATTGTTTGCTTAACGATTATTATCATTATTGCAATCAGGAGAAAAGACAAGTATAAGGTTTATTACAACGGGCTGCTTATAAGGCTGGTTGCAGTTACTATACTTTGTGTTGCCTTATATTTTTTGCCGTCGATAACTCTTATCAGGATGATATACCGTAATGAGCCGACATACCTCGAAGCATGTGAACGCGCATCCCAAGACCCCCGAAACGAACAATTACAACAGCAAAAAGAACAAGCGCGCCAGGAGCTGATACATAGAAAATGAAAGGGATAATTATTTCCAGTCCCCCAGTAATCTCCTGATCACGATGATCTCTCCGGTATGGTAGCTGGTATGGTCGGCGATGAGCAGGGCTTCGCGAAGCAGGTTCTGTCCATCGCCCCATTTAAAGGGTGTGTAGAGGTCTACGTCTTTGTCCTCGAGCAGGGCTATAAATTCTTTGGCGTCTTTTTTTATTTGTTTGATGCAGTCATTCCATGCAGCGGTATCCTTAGGGGCTTTCTCCTTTGGCCAGTAGTTATCGGGCCATTTGATGGCTTTGTATTTGGGGTTGCGGGAGAAGTCAAGGATATCGTGCTGGGTAATGCGGATATGCTCTGCGATCTGCCACAGGCTGTAGGGCGGGCCCTCGGGTACTACGCCGCGCAGCTTTGCAGGTATGCCCTTTAGCGCTTCTTCGAGGGTTACATGAGCATTGCCCTTTGTGATCAGTTCCTTGAGCTGATGGATGAGTGGCGTGTTTTCTGTTTTCATAGTATTTGGTTTGTACGTCAAATTTACTTCTTTCTCAGCTCTTATTTAAAGTGCCGAGTCGTTTTAACACAAAGGACACAAAGGTTTCACAAAGGGCACAAAGATTATTTAATTGCGAGTGGTTTTAACGCAAAGGGGCAAAGGTTTCGTAAGGGGCGCAAAGCTTAGAATTTACTATAACC
>CAIVKT010000482.1 GCA_903906615.1 uncultured Bacteroidota bacterium
GATATGCCCGGCGGTGCAGGCTACTACAACTACTGCATTAAGTACTGGACCACAACCGACCTGCAACCCGACAGCATCTACAACATAGGCCTGCGCGAAGTAGCGAGGTTTGAGGCGGAGATGAATAAGGTAAAGGACGAAACAGGCTACAAAGGCGTCCTGCAATCTTTCTTTAAGTACCTCGGCAAAGACCCTAAGTTCTTCCCGTTCACAGCAGATAAGCAGGTGATAGACAGCTTCTGGGGGATAAAGAAAGCAGAAGACCCGCAGCTGAAAAAACTGTTTGATAAGGTGCCGAAAACACCGTTTACCATACGGCAGACGGAAGCCTTCCGCGCGGCATCGGCGAGCGCCGAGTACAACCAGGGATCGGAAGACGGCACAAGGCCGGGTATCTTTTATGTGCCTATACTGGACCCTAAGAAATTCAATTGTACCGGTATGACCACCCTGTTCCTGCACGAGGCCATACCGGGGCATCACTATCAAATATCATTGCAACAGGAAAATAAGGGCTTGCCCATGTTCCGCCGCTTTTTGTGGTATGGCGCTTACGGCGAGGGCTGGGCGCACTATTGCGAAACGCTCGGCAAAGAGCTGGTTGTGTACAACGATCCCTACCAATATTTCGGTCACCTGAGCGATGGCATACACAGGGCTATACGCCTCGTGGTAGACATTGGCCTGCACAGCAAGAACATGACGCGCGAAGAAGCCATAAAGTACATGATGGCACACGAGCTGATATCAGAAGGGGATGCCACATCGGAGATAGAGCGTTACATGGCCATACCCGGCCAGGCATTATCTTACAAGATAGGGCAGATGGCCATCAGCGGAGAGCGCAAGCAATATGAGCAGCAACTTGGCGCGAAATTCAACATCGCTTCTTTTCATGACGAGGTGCTGAAGGACGGCTGTGTGCCGCTCAACATACTGCACGAGAAGATGGCGGAGTGGGCTAAAACCCAGAAATAACAAGCTATGCGCTGAATACTAAAATCTCTATTTTTGTTGCAACAAAATTGATCAATGAAAGACTTCTCAAAAGCTATAATAGAATGTGTGCCTAATTTCAGTGAGGGCAGGGATATGACGATCATCAAGCAGATCACTGATGAGATAGAAACTGTAGAAGGTGTGCGCCTGCTGGATGTGGACCCCGGTAAGGCTACTAACCGCACGGTGGTTACTTTTGTGGGCAACCCGCAGGCGGTAATAGATGCGGCCTTCCTGGCGATAAAAAAAGCAGGTGAGCTGATAGATATGCGCCACCATACGGGCGAGCATCCGCGCATGGGCGCTACCGATGTGTGCCCGCTGATACCTGTCTCCGGTATTAGTATGGAGGATACTGTGGAGTTTGCCAAAAAACTGGCGAAACGGGTAGGCGAGGAACTGGACATACCTGTGTATCTATACGAATATGCCGCATCAGAGAGCTACCGCAAAAACCTTGCTGATATCCGCGGTGGCGAATACGAAGGTTTTGCTGCAAAGATAACCAAACCCGAATGGAAACCCGATTTTGGCCGTGCCACTTTTAATGAGCAAAGCGGCGCTACGGTAATAGGTGCAAGAGATTTCCTGATCGCATATAATCTCAACCTCAATACCACATCCACCCGCAGGGCCAATGCTGTGGCATTTGATATAAGAGAGAAGGGGCGGACGAAGAAGGATGATAAGGGTAAGATAGCCAAGGATGCCAATGGCGAGCCTATATGGGAACCGGGGCTGCTGAAGTCGGTAAAAGCCATTGGCTGGTTCATAGAAGAGTATGGTGTGGCGCAGATATCCATCAACCTTACCAATATGCACCACACCCCACTACATGTACTTTTTGATACAGCCTGTGAGCGTGCCGCTGCAAGGGGTATGCGGGTCACGGGCAGTGAGCTGGTGGGCCTGGTGCCGCTGGAGGCCATACTGGAGACCGGCAGGTATTTCCTGCGCAAGCAGCAACGCAGCACCGGCGTGGGCGATGCCGAACTGATACGCATAGCCGTGAAGTCTTTAGGCTTAGATGAACTGGGGCCTTTCGACCCGCAGAAGAAGATCATAGAATATCAATTGCAGGATACCGGCGTGAAGAAGCTGGTGGATATGTCGCTCACCCGTTTTGCGCTGGAAACCTCGGGCGAATCGCCTGCGCCGGGTGGCGGCTCTATTGCCGCTTATTGTGGTGTGCTGGGCGCTGCGCTGGGTACAATGGTGGCCAACCTATCAGCTCATAAAAAAGGCTGGGACAGCCGTTGGGAAGAATTTTCTAACCATGCCGATAAGGGGCAGGAGCTGATGAAGGAACTGCTGTACCTGGTTGATGAAGACACGAACGCCTACAATATGATCATGGCAGGCTTCGGGCTGCCTAAGAATACTGAAGAAGAAAAAGCGACACGCAAGGCAGCAATAGACGCAGCTACGGTGTATGCGATAAAAATACCCTTCCGGACAATGGAGTTGGCATATGATTCATTCGCGCTGGCTAAGGCAATGGTGGAGCATGGCAACCCCAACTGCGCCAGCGATGCCGGTGTGGCAGCATTATGCGCCAGGGCTGCGGTAAAAGGTACTTACCTGAACGTAATGACCAATGCCAAGGGCCTGCAAGACAATGCTGAAGTACAGGACATCATAGCCCGCTCAGAAAAAATGAATGCTGCCGCCGAAATATTGGAGCAGGAAGTGTGGCAGATAGCGTTGAGTAAAATGAAATAACTATATTGATTAATCTTTTGGCACAGTTTTTAGTCAGTTATATAAAAGCATTATTATGATCGATCAAAAAGAGCTGCCCGCATACATCGGGAAAGCGATGCCGGAATTGTCGCACACAATAGAAAAACACGATTGCAAAAATGTGTATGGCATTGTAAAAGAGATGATCACGTATACCACTACACAGGTGATACAACACAACACGGCTGCGGCAAAGAAGTGCTTCAACCTCGCCGAGCAATTATACAAGCATGGCAATACAGCCATTAAGAACGCCATAGAGAATGTGTTTGTGTATTCTTTTTCTCATTCGTTCTTTTGCGACAACGGAAAGCAGGATGATGTGATGAAGATCGTTCCACCCGCATTATACGACCTCTACAGAAAGCAGGTGCTGAATAGCCATTTGTAATTTTATTCGTAAGCTATAATAATAAGAAAGGAGGCAATTTGCCTCCTTTCTTATTATGAAGAAGTGAAACAAAAAAGAGGGAGGCAATTTGCCTCCCTCTTTATGATCGGGTACACTTTTAAAATTTATTTAGCGATCTCCACTTTGTTGTTGTAGTTGATAGATGCAGACTTGATGCTGAGGATATATAAGCCATTACCGAGGTTAGAAAGATCTAACTGGTGTGTGCCTGTGCCCTGCGCCATGTTCAGCGATGTGCTGTACACGATACGGCCTGCAACGTCAGCAACGGTAACGGTTGCTTTTTCAGTTACGTTCTCATTCCACTGTATGTTCAGCTTGCCTGAGGTAGGGTTAGGGAATGCAACTACGTCAGAAGTAGCTGTAGTTACATTGCTGATACCTGTAGCAGATGGGGTGATAGTGAATGACACGGTGTGCTGTACAAAGTTTGCAGCAGATACTGTAGGTGCGCCTGCTGTGATAGCCACGCTGGTGAGTGCAGTTGTTGCATATTGCAGCGCTTCAGGGAATACAGTATAAGTACCTACAGGCAGGTTGCTGAAAGAGTAATGGCCGCTGGCGTCTGTATAAGCGTCATGGATCATAGTGCCGGTAGAGTTAAGAACAAATATGTGTAGGCCTACAGCTGGTGCGCTTGAAGATGTACCCCTGTTAGCGCCTGTAGTTACATCGCCACCTATGAAGCCCGGGCCTGAAGTTACAGTGCCGTAAACCATATCAATGTCCTGGTTGATATCTGCGGTAGAAGATACGTGGTACAGAACGGTAGCATCATGCCAGTAGAAGTCGCTGGTGTGGTAGGTTGGCATAAATCCTGCGGTGCCTGAGGTAGTAAAGCTATCCATGATCGCTGCCTTTATCCGGTAAGAGTCTGTAGGCTCAGTAAGGAACTGGTAGTATACGCTGGTGCCTCCGCTGCAGAAAACAACTGTTGAGTCAACAGCAGTAAGCAGGTGCGATGTTGGGTTGTAATTGATGAGCCATACTTTTACATCAGCAGTAGTAGGGATAGTGCCAAATGATACATGGCCGGAGATGCCGGTGAAAGGAGGTACTACAACGGTATAGGTAGCTACAGTAGTAGCGCCGCAGGCTGTTACTGAATAAGAGATAGTAACGGTGCCTGCTGCAATGCCTGTTACAGCGCCTGTGCTGCTTATAGTGGCGATAGTAGGGTCGCTGCTGCTCCATGTGCCGCCTGTAACGCCGTCAGATAAGTACCCTACAGCGCCGATAGCCACTGATGATGGACCACTGATAGTGCCTGCGCTTGTGCCGCTGGTAACAGTAACAGTACGTGCTGCAACTGCAGAACCGCAAGTGCCAACAACAGTGTACTCGATGATAGCTGTGCCTGCAGATACGCCGGTTACAACACCACCGCTCACTGTTGCTACAGATGAAGCTGATGTAGACCAGGTACCGCCTGTGATAGCTTCTGATAACGTGGTAGAAGAGCCAACGCAGGTACTGCCAACGCCTGTAATAGAATCAACAGATGCTGAAGTTGGGTCAACAGTGAAAGCAAAATATGCGCTGCAACCTGCAACTGTATATTCGATGTCCAAATAACCCGAAGATACGCCGGTTACAACGCCTGTTGAAGCGCCCACAGTTACATCAGAGGAGTAATAAGGGCTCCATGTGCCGCCTGTAGTAGCATCAGCCAGGGTTGTTGACGCGCCTACGCATACATGAGAAGTGCCGGTTATTGCTGCCGGAGTTGGGTTAACGGTGATGTCAATGGTTACTGATGAGCCGCCATAGGTATACGTAATAGTGGCCACGCCCGGAGATACCGGTGTCACGGTTGTAGTAACGCCTGTGCTGCCAACGGTGGCTACAGCTACGTTGCTGCTGCTCCATGTACCTGCACCAGCCGAGCTATCGCTGGCCCAGCTGCTGGAACCCATACATACTGTGGTCGAAGACATGTAGATAGGTAAAAGGGTAGTGGCGTGTCCGGCAAGGGCGAAGAACAAGGCCACAATGGTTAAACTAAGGATTTTTTTCATACATTCTGGTTTTTGAGGGTAAAATTGATTTGTTTGTTTACGTTTTGGTTTTTGTTTGGTTAAGAAATTTCTTGTGCTAATAATGACGAGTAACTCATGGTTTTCGTTAGGATTTTTGTTGGTTTTTTATGACTTTATTTTTTGGTGACGTTTTTCATTAACTGCCGGTTTAAAAC
>CAIVKT010000483.1 GCA_903906615.1 uncultured Bacteroidota bacterium
CTCCTCGGGTGAGTAGCCTGAAAGCTGTATGATCTCCAGCCTGTCGCGCAGGGCGGGCTGTATATCGCTCAGGCTGTTGGCTGTGGCTATGAACAGTACCTTGGAGAGGTCAAATTCCAACTCCAGGTAGTTGTCGTAAAAAGAGTTATTCTGCTCGGGGTCCAGTATTTCCAGCAGGGCAGAGCTTGGGTCTCCCCTGAAGTCTTTGCCCATCTTATCTATCTCATCGAGTATGAACACCGGGTTGGCCGATTTGATCTTGCGCAACTGCTGTATCACCCGGCCCGGCATAGCGCCTATGTAGGTCTTGCGATGCCCGCGCAGCTCACTCTCATCGTGCAGGCCACCAAGGCTCAGGCGCACATATTTGCGGTTGATAGCATTGGCTATGCTGCGCCCCAGCGATGTTTTACCAATACCCGGAGGGCCTACAAAGCACAGTATGGGCGACTTCATATCCCCCTTTAGCTTCAACACTGCAAGATATTCCAGTATGCGGTCCTTTATCTTGCCCATGCCATAATGGTCATCATCCAGCACCTTTTGCGCATGTTTCAGATCGTAGCTGTCTGCTGTGTAGGTGCCCCAGGGCAGGTCCAGCATCAGGTCCAGGTGGTTGTATATTACCGAGTAGTCGGGCGTACTGGGGTGCATACGCTCCAGCTTTTCTATGTTCTTCTTAAACAGTTCTTTGGCCGCATCTGTCCACTTCATTTCCTCGGCGCGCTTCTGCAGGTCTTTGATCTCGCGGTCGTTAGGGTCTCCGCCCAGCTCGTCGCGTATGGATTTCATCTGCTGCTGCAAAAAATATTCGCGCTGCTGGCGGTCTATATCGGCACGTGTCTTGCTGGTGATCTCGTTCTTCAGCTCGGCCAGTTGCAGTTCTGTTTGCAGCAGGTTCATCAGCTTCTCTGCACGTGTCTTTATATCATTCTCCTCCAGCATGGCCTGCTTGTCCTGTAGCTTGGCCGATATATTGGAAGCCACAAAGTGCATCAGGAAGGATTGCTGCTCTATGTTACGAAGCACAATGCTCGCCTCATTAGGCATATTCAGCGATAGCTGCGCTATGCGCTCCGAATGGTCTTTGATAGAAGAGATCAGCGCATCAAATGACGCATCATTTTGCGGGTATACATCTTCCAGGTATTGCACCTGCGCCATAAAGAAAGGGTCTACCTGCGTATACGCTTCGATCTTAAAGCGCATACGCCCCATAATGAAGATAGTGATATTGCCATCCGGCATCTTTATCTGCTTCACTACTTTAGCCAGCGTGCCTATGCTGTAAATATCGTCGGGCATCGGGTCTTCATTGCTGCTGTCCTTTTGCGCTATAACGCCTATCCACTTGCCGGTGCGTTGTGCCTCGGCTATCGCCTTTACCGATTTATCGCGGGCCACCGTTATCGGCAGCACCACATTGGGGAATAGTACAGTATTGCGCAGGGCTATAATAGGGAGCTCCAGGGGGAGCGAGCCTTTCTCCTGGTCGTCCATTTCATCTTCTCCGAGTGGTACTATGGGCATGAACTCCATCTCCTGCTCATTCTGGCCCATGAACATATCTAACATTGATCTTATTTCAGACATTGTGGCAAAGTTACCCCGTATTGATAACATATAAAAGGGGTAATATTAATAGGCAATCCTTATGCCACATCCAAAAAACGGCAATTATTACAGGGTTTCCTCTTTTATATATTCCAGCCGGTACCTATAAGGCATAGTTTCCTATCTTTACAAAAATTTGCACATGACCAATAAATACTTACCTGTTCTTTTGTTATTCCCTTTACTATCTGCACTGGCTGTTTCAGCTAAGATGCCCACAGCAGATACGTCAGGCATGAAAAAGGCTGCCCCGCCGTTGCAGCGGTTTTATATCGGCGGAATAATGGACGGAGCTATATTTTCTACAGCCAGTGGCACCTCACCCGATAACACCAAGATAAGCACTGTACGCTTCACTTATGGCTTCAATATAGGTGCAACATTCAACTGGAACCTTGGCAGGCATTTTGGCGTATACACCGGCCTCGACCTGAAGAACATCGGCTTCATAGAAAAAGAGAACGATGTCACTACCAAGCGCCGCACTTACAACCTTGGTGTGCCTGTGGGCATCAAGATCGGCAATATGTCGCCCAAGAGAATGTACGTATTCTTAGGTGGCGGCGCAGATGCCCCTATCAACTACAAAGAAAAAACATTTACCGTAAGGAGCGAAAAAACAAAGTACAACGAGTGGTTCAGCAAAGCTACACCCGCTATTATGCCCTATGTTTTTGCGGGTATCGGCTTACCTCATGGCATGACACTTAAAGCACAATATTACCCCAATAATTTCCTGAACCCCGACTACGTTTATAAAGGCGCAAAAATAAATACCGGGTATAATGTACAGCTTATGTTATTCAG
>CAIVKT010000484.1 GCA_903906615.1 uncultured Bacteroidota bacterium
GTGCCCAAGGCAGAGGTCTTTCGTTACATACTGGCATCAGAAATGGGGGCATCCGTATTGAAGCGCGTAGACACCTTCAAGACAGTCTATTCCAACAAGACCTTCGATTACATGTCCTGCAAAAAGCCCATCCTCATGGCTATAGACGGCGTGTCCCGAGAACTGGTAGAAGCCGCCGCAGCAGGCGTTTACGTAGAACCGGAAAACATTAGCGAATACAACCGCATCATCCGACAGTATCTATATGATCCCGAAAGATTAAGTAGAGAAGGCGAGAGTGGCTATAGATTTGCCAAGGATAATTTTGACAGGGAAGTGTTAGCTAAGAAGTATATAGATTATATTAGCAAGATAATATAGCCCATACTTACCCCAACAAAAAAGTCTTGAAAGTGAAACTCTCAAGACTTTTACGTTTGTGACCCGGATTGGATTCGAACCAATGACCCCCAGCTTAGAAGGCTGGTGCTCTATCCAGCTGAGCTACCGGGCCGGTAACTGCTGGTATTTACAGTATTACTACCGTAAGGGCGGCAAAAGTAATGATTTTTACGGATATGCTACTTGGTTTCCTCAAGGGGCTGCTCGCCGTCTTTGAGTACCTTTACGGGGATGAGGTCGCGCACATAGTTCCAGGTCTCGTCGCCCCAGCGGAGGCCATCATACTGGCCACTGGGCACAAAGGTATATTTGCGGTGCGGATCGTTGACCTGTGATACCAACTTATCAAAAACGATCATTTTGCGCTCCGGGTCCCAGTTCATATGCACCTGTACGTCTTTTTTGTATTCGAGTACAAAGCGGTTCACCCGCTGGTTTTTGAAGTTCTCGGAGGCCACGCCGAAGATGGGTGCGCCAAATATTATGCCCTGCGCATCAATATACAGGGGATCAAGTATCTTTTTGTTGCTGATGGGGCCATTGGTGTTGAGCCCAAAGAGGGTATATAGCTTGCGTCCCTGGAACTCCACCGGCACTATCTGGTAGTAGAGCGCGCCAAACCACTTGCCATGCGTGAGTATGCTGTCTTCCGCGCCTTTGCCCATCTGCTCGGTGTAGTCGAACAGGGGATAGAGCTTTAAATGCTCCTGCGGCATCTGTATGGCCCCCACATAGTGCTTCATGGTGTTAGACATCGTTACCTCCCAGTTGAATATGCGGAACGTATTGTCATCCGGGGCTATCATGTTGATCTTCTCCCTCAGCTTATCGAAGGGATAGGCGTAGGAATTGGGTATCTTGAGGGTACGTACGAGCTGCTTTACGAGCCGCTCGGAGTAGAAAAGATGAGTATCAGGGATGAAGGCCTCGTACATAGAATCGGCTGTAACCAGCATGGAATCCTCCATGGTGTGAAACTTCTCCATGTCTTGCGGGGCTATGCCTTGCGCCAAAGTTTTGTGGCCTCCCGTGAGAATAAAAATAAATATGAGGATAACAGGCAGAAAACGACTTATTTTTTTCATCATCATCATTTTTTCATTAGATCAAACCTAAACATTTTTTCGTTAAAAACACTATAAGTACCTCCAACTATGTTTTTAGCGTAAAACCCACTATTTTCGGGGTTCAAATCAGCTGATCTGATGCATATAGTACAACAGGTATTGTTTATCCTTGTCGCGATAGCGGCCATATATATCTTCGCAAAGAAGGTGATGGAGATGCGCCGCAATATATTGCTGGGCCGCGATGAAGACCTGACCGACAGGCCGGGCGAGCGCTGGAAGAATATGGCCTTGCTGGCGCTTGGACAGAAAAAGATGTTCAAAAAACCGTTGCCCGCATTCCTGCACCTGGCGGTGTATGCCGGCTTCGTGATCATTAATGCAGAGATACTGGAGATCTTCCTGGATGGGGTGCTGGGCAAGCACCGCCTGTTTGTGCCGCTACTTGGCAGCCTGTATAGCTACCTGATAGGCTTCTTTGAAGTGCTGGCTGCGCTGGTGCTGATAGCATGTGTCATCTTCCTGGCAAGAAGAAACATAGTGAAGGTGCGCAGGCTGAATATGAAGGAACTGAGCGGCTGGCCCCGCGAGGATGCCAACCTGATACTGATTACCGAGATCGTATTGATGACCCTGTTTCTGACGATGAACACGGCAGACCAGGTGCTACAGAGCCACGGTGCAGAACATTATACACTTACAGCGCCCTTCTGGATAACGGGCCACCTAACAGGAATATTTGCGGGTATGAGCGATAGCGCATTGATGGGACTGGAGCGCACCTGCTGGTGGCTGCACATTATTGGTATATTCGCGTTCCTGAATTACCTGCCCTACTCCAAGCACTTTCATATACTACTGGCTTTCCCCAATGCTTACTACGGTAAGCTGATGCCACAAGGCGAAGCGAAGAACATGCCGGAGATACAGAACGAGGTGCTGTATATGATGGAGCCGGATAAAGCGCCTTCTGTGACGGGGGAAACTGACCACAAACGCTTTGGCGCAAAGGATGTAACCGACCTGAGCTGGAAGAACCTGCTGGATGCCTATAGCTGCACGGAGTGCGGCCGCTGCACGGAGCAATGCCCCGCAAACATAACCGGCAAGAAACTGAGCCCGCGCAAAATAATGATGGACACCCGCGACCGGCTGGAAGAGGTGGGCAAGAACGTCAACGCTAACGGAGGTTCTTTCAAAGACGATGGCAAATCATTGCTGAATGACTACATCACTACCGAAGAGCTACGCGCCTGCACTACCTGCCAGGCGTGCGTAGAGGCCTGCCCGGTATCTATAGACCCATTGTCTATCATCATGCAACTGCGCCGCAACCTGGTAATGGAAGACAGCAATGCACCGCAGGAATGGAACCTGATGTTTGGCAATATTGAGAACAATATGGCGCCGTGGAAGTTTAGCCCGGATGATAGGGATGCGTGGGTAAATAGTTAATTCAGCAATTCGATAATTCGGCAAATTGCCAATGGAAGTATTTTTAAGATCATTTTCATTTTAAGAAATTTTGAAGTTATGGCTATAAAGTCGATGGCGGAATATGCAGCGAGTGGGGAGACACCGGAAGTGTTGTTTTGGGTGGGCTGTGCGGGTAGTTTTGACCAGCGCGCGCAAAAGATAACGAAGGCGTTTGCCCAGATATTAGATAAGGTGGGCATCAAATTTGCCATTATGGGCAAGGAAGAGATGTGTACCGGCGACCCGGCACGCAGGGCGGGTAATGAGTTTTTGTTCCAGATGATGGCCTATAATAACATTCATGCGCTGAATGCTTATGGCGTGAA
>CAIVKT010000485.1 GCA_903906615.1 uncultured Bacteroidota bacterium
GAATGCTGTATATAAAGCGACAGAGCAGGGCATTGAAATGCTGCCAGCAGGCAGCTCAGTCGGATTCTCTGATAACGGCTTTTATTGCGAATATATATGCAGGCATAAGGGATATAGCGTACCTGTGGCTGCGACAGGTAAAGAAACCTATTATGTGCAGCTGGTCACGGAAACTTTGCCATTCAGTAATTATAAATTGTCATCTGCCTTTCTTAATTACCAGGTGTATAAGCGCGTACAATAATAATCTACTCCAGTTTGAAAGACATGGGCTGAATGAATATGGAGGTGGCAGGCTGGCCATTGACGATGGTGGGAACAAAATCATAGGGTATCATATTTACCACTCGTATGGCTTCATCATCAAGGCATTTGGCTACTCCTTTTTTGATCCATGGAGGGCTGATATGACCATCGCTAAATACCGTAAAAGCAACGAATACCCGGCCTTGCAGGCTGTTTTCCCTGGCTTCAGCGGGGTAGTGTGTGTTGTGACTGATCATGTATGAGGTAGTTTCCTTGCCTATCAGACATAAAAGCCAACAATCTGTTTGGGTTACAGTTGTATCATTTCCTGAAATTACTTGTGCTTTTTTTGATGTGTCTTTTACGTAGTACACTACTTGTTTTAAAGTATAGTCGTACTCGCGCTCTATGGTGTCTTTCTTTTTATAGTAAGTCCAGGTACCTGTTTTGATGCCGCTAATATAATTGCCTGTGGCAATAATATGGTCGTCTGAAAGGTCAGTTAAAGTCCAAAGGCTGTCTTTGAGGCCATTTTTGTAATAGCCCGTTTCTTCTTGTAGTCCGCTGTAGGTTTTTGTATACTCGCCGTGTTTTGTAGTGCCATCAGACCGGAGTACATGGTATTTCTCGGTATAGTCTGGTTTGGTGTGTTTTTCGGTAACCTTTTGTGTTTCCTGGGCGTTGGTGATGAAGGGGAGGATGATGAATAACAGGAAAGTAAATCTGATCATGAGTTGGAATGAAATTTGAATAAATATACATAGTTTATACTGATCGGCATATACAGCTATACTATAGCGCTAATTAACGCCTGAATAAAATACATCGTACCTTTGCGGCCGGTAAAACCTGCAGTTTAAGGTTTTGACTTTTAACTTTTGACTTATAGTAATTATGCTGAATACAATAGAATCTGCGCTGGAAGACCTGAGGAATGGCAAACTGCTGATAGTTGTGGACGATGAGGACAGGGAAAACGAAGGCGACTTTATTACTGCCGCAAGAAATGTAACACCGGAGATCATCAACTTTATGTCGAAGCACGGCAGGGGGCTTATCTGCGCCCCGCTTACTGAGACCCGCTGTGCCGAACTGAAATTGAACCTGATGGTGGAGAACAATACGGTGCTGCACCAGACACCATTCACCGTGTCGGTAGACCTGATAGGGCATGGCTGCACTACCGGTATCTCGGCACAAGACAGGGCCAAGACCGTGCAGGCGCTGATAGACCCCATCACAAAGCCGGAAGACCTGGGCAGGCCGGGGCATATCTTCCCGCTGAGGGCCAAGGATGAGGGTGTGTTGCGCCGAAGCGGACATACCGAGGCTACGGTGGACCTCGCAAGGCTCGCAGGCTTCGAGCCCGCAGGTGTGCTGGTAGAAATAATGAATGATGACGGCACGATGGCGCGACTGCCGGAGCTGCTGGAGATAGCGAAGAAATTTGACCTGAAGATCATTTCTATAAAGGACCTCATCAGCTACAGGCTGAAGACGGAAACGCTGATCAAAGAAGAGGTGCGTGTGCATATGCCCACCAAGCATGGCGACTTTGAACTGGTGGCCTTCCGCCAAACGAATACGGGGGAGAACCACCTGGCATTGGTGAAGGGAACCTGGGCGCCTGATGAGCCGGTGCTGGTGCGTGTGCACAGCAGTTGCTTTACGGGCGATATCTTGCACTCGCTGCGCTGCGATTGCGGCGACCAATTGGAGGCGGCCATGGAAATGGTAGAGGCTGCAGGCAAGGGCGTGGTACTGTATATGAACCAGGAGGGCAGGGGTATAGGCCTCTTCAATAAACTAAAGGCATACAAGCTACAGGAAGAGGGCAAGGATACTGTAGAGGCCAACCTGGCGCTGGGCTTTAAGACCGACCAGCGCGACTACGGCATTGGCGCGCAGATACTGCGCCACCTGGGCGTGCGCAAAATGAAGCTGATGACCAACAACCCCAAGAAGCGCGCGGGCATTGTGGGCTACGGACTGGAGATAGTGGAGAATGTGGCTATAGAAATAGTACCTAATGAGCACAACGAGTTTTACCTGCAAACAAAGCGGGATAAAATGGGGCATGAGATCTTGAAATAAGATAAAAACCCCA
>CAIVKT010000486.1 GCA_903906615.1 uncultured Bacteroidota bacterium
ACAACAGGCGGGTATATCAATCCGCGCGTTGTTGACCTTGTATAGATACAAATACGCTGGGTCATTGTAATTGAACGAAGTGGCAACCATACCTGCTTTCATAAAGTGAGTGAACACCGCTAAGTTAACAGCTGGCTCCCTGAATGCGAAGGTTACGCAGTTTTTACCTTTGGTATCTTTACCGTAGTCTGCGCCGATGGCAATCACGTAGTCGCTATAGACTTTATCGCCTACACACTTTTCAATATCGTGAATGAGCGAGTTCTTCTTTGTGTTGGTCTGTGGCATGAGGTGGGTATATTTAGATGCCTTAAAAATGGCATAGCGTTTGCATGGATACCGCAAACGCTATGCCAAATTAAAATCATGGATTGAACCTAAATAGGTTGCTGCCGTCACTAATTTGTATTTTATCGAACTGCTTTTTATTACCGCAGTTAGCGACACGGGCGCAAGCTATCCTAAATGGCTTTAGTTCGTTTACGCACAAAAACTCACCGCTTCCCCAGCTTTTATTTGTAACCAACCCTTGATGCTCTCCGTGGATATAAACACCTCCATTATATCCTCCGAGGTCAATTGAAAAATTTCCGTAAGCCGGTATTTTATACCACCCATAGCTTACCCAGCATTTTTCGGCAGGCTCATAAATTGCGTATGCTGAAAATATATCGTGGGCTGTGTTGTTTTCAAGTCGCAGACTGTTCTGCGCTTTACTCAAGAAGGAAGTAAGTAGTAGAAATACTAAAAGTATCTGTTTCATAATAAATACGCTTTATGCTATTGGATAGCGGTTGACAATGTTGTTTCTACCATTTCATTACCAAGTGCTTCTTTTACTTGATTGTAGTCGTGCCAGTTTGTGTGTGGGTGGGCTTGACGTTGCGCTCCGCCAATTACTACCAATTTGAAGGTGAGGGATGGAAATGATGAAGTGATTGTAGTGGCATCAGAGAATGTCAGGAATAATGTTGCGCCACCAACATAGTGCGTGTAGTTAATCGAAAATGATTGTGTTGAACTGGTATAGATAGTAATAGGCATAGCCTCCCAAACACCTGTACCCGCTTGCACGAAAGCGCATACTGCTCCGTTATCTACGACATCCTGCGTAATAGCAGCATCGGTAAGTTCTTCGTAGTATTCAAGTGATGAACTATTGTAAGTCCAATCCGAGGCGTTGACGGTTACGGCTCCAGCAACTACATTGGCATTCCCGTTAGTGCCGTTTGTTCCATTAGTGCCTGCCGCGCCTGTAGCACCGGTGTCACCCTTATCTCCTTTTACACAACTTCCTAAAGTTGCAATTAGCATGAAACATGCTGCCGTCATTTTGATTGTTGTCTTTTTCATTGTTTGTGTTGTTTGGTTTAGATTATTGTGAGCAAAAAAATAGCGTAACTGAGAATCTTCTTACCGTCCAAGGCTGTCCAAAGCCCTCCTAAGCAAAAAGTTACAGTTACGCCATGCTGGCGTATTAGTAATCCATTTGTGCTTAGGCCGTTTGTAAACTTTGGACATTTAGGACGGTAGCAATATGGGTGTTAATACGAACACTCTATATGTAAATCAAAACCTTATATTTAATCCATGTGGTTGTTTTTCTGTGAAGTATTTTACGGCAATATCTGTGCCATTTTATTGGCGGTAAATCTAAAAACATTCTTTGAATTATTACTACAGTAAAAACACGGTATTTTATCCTTTGCAGCAAAATTATGTGTGTCAACTATTTTGGAAATTATTTTACCAATTTCCAATAAAATACACAATTTGGCACGCAATTTGAATTACATACCGTACATACTGAAGAAACGGAGAGGACTGGAATTAAGAATAGATTGAATACTACATACGTGAATAAGTTAAGTTTTGAAGACAGGGCAAAGATTTTAAGATTATTAGTTGAAGGTAATAGCATGATGTCCACTTCCCGCATAATGGACATATCCTTCAACACTATTAAGAAGGTACTCGTAGAGGTTGGTCAAGCCTGCCTGAAATTCCACAATGAGAAAGTGGTCAACGTAAACTCCAAGCTCGTTCAATGTGACGAAATATGGAGCTTCATTTTTTGCAAGGACAAGAATGTAGATTACTGCACCAAGAAAACAGAGCAGCATGTCGGTGATGCGTGGACATGGGTTGGCATTGATGCTGATACCAAATTGGTGATTTCGTGGCTTGTTGGCGACCGTGAGGCCGAATGCGCCGATAAATTCATGCGGGACGTTGCTTCACGTGTAAAGAACCGGGTGCAGCTTACTACAGACGGACACAAGCCTTACCTGAAAGCAGTTGAAGATGCTTTTGATGATGAGATAGATTATGCGCGCCTGATAAAGACATACGGTACAGCGACCGAAGGTGAAGGTAGCGAACGCAAGTATAGCCCGGCAACATGCACAGGGATAAAGAAGGTATGGGTATCAGGCGACCCTGTTGAAACTGATATATCCACCAGCTACGTGGAAAGGCAGAACCTTACTATGCGTATGAACATGCGCAGGTTCACCCGCCTCACCAATGCTTTCTCCAAGAAGATAGAAAACCACCGCCATGCTATAGCTATCCACTACGTGTACTACAACTTCGTGAGGATACACAAAACGCTTCGTGTTACACCCGCTATGGAAGCAAAGCTTGCAACAAAGCCCATGACCTTAGAAGACGTGGTTCGTATGGCCTACGCTGGCGAAATAGAAGCGGAAAATAAAAGGCTGGCGAGGAGGTATAGGTAGTATTATGATTTTTCAGGTATGCTATATACCCTTTTCTTTATTAAAGAAATAATGCAATAAAGCTGAAAACATAACCCCCACTCCAAATCCACCAACAAGGCCACCTATCAAATAAACTTTATTAGATGGTTGAACTGCATTCTCGTTATTGCACATAAACCGATAATTTTAATGGTTAACTCCAATATGAAACTTTTTCAAAGTTACCATTTTTAAGTATATAACAAATTATTTCTTTTTCCTTAGCCAACTTCAATGCGCGTTCAGAGTATCCAGATGTAGAGGCGAAGTATTGCTCGACAAATCTATATTCCTTATCGCCGCTTTCTTTGTACGCCTCCAGTTGGTTCGATGTTTTCTCCATTTGAGCGAATGTAACAACACCCACTTGATTCTTGCATTCAGCCCATCCGTTTAAGCTTTTGTACTTTCCTGCAAGATAAAGAGATACCGCACCGGTAGCGAAAAACATCAACGAAAAAGCCTAGCTTGAATATAGGTATAAGGCATTGCTAAGAAAAAACCATCCAACTGCAAAACATACTACACCCAATGCAAAATAAGTTTGCGCAATAATAAGCAAGCGGTTACGTCTTTTATCTACGTTATCCCCAATAACATCTACATTAATACCTCCATTATTCAGGCTTGATTTCACTTGCACTCTTGCACGCGCGTTAATGTAGCCCAATTCAGATTTCATGTAATCACGAAATAGATTTTCAAGGACGATGCCTTTTATGTGAGCCGTTTCTGTTATGGAAGAATTTGTATCCTGCATTTGTGAAAAGTGTATCGTAAAGATACAAACCACATCCAATATACAAATAGCAGGTATATTTGTACATTCATTACCTTAATTTGGCTGTTAAAAACTTTAACTTTCAAACTGACGGACTACCAAAACGATCGTTCTATCTGTAGTAGTTATGCTCAGCTCAAGGCTTGGCTTTGCGCAGGAAGTTACACGTTATGGAGGCACAGATAGCGTATTCATCCGGCAATATTCTTTTTGGGCTGTACCGGCAACAATCCAACTTGTGTATCCGGGCTTACCTGCTGCCCTACCACAGAACATGTACACGCAACACCTGCCGTTTTTTTGCCGGCAGGAGCTGAAGATGCAGCAAGCCCATGTGCCGATCACCTTCCGGCTGGGTAGTATGGAGAACTGCAACCAACTGGAGCAAAAACCCGGCTACAGATAGTGCTAAGCGCCCAGTTGTTGTAAAAGCGGCTGCGGCACCTCTACCCCTTTATCTTTCATTGCTTTTACCTGCGCCCTGGCCTGTTCAGGTTGCTTTGTATCTATATATAATAACAGCAGGTTTGTATTTGCGATCTTGTTGGTGGGGTCCGCTTTCAGGTAGTCTTGCAGGTATTTGATAGCGCCATTGAGGTCTTTTTTCTCCATAGCTACACGGGCGAGGTAGAAGTCGCACTCGTAGTAGTTGGATATTTGTTTTTCTTTAAGCAGGTAAGGCTCAGATGCCAGCACAGAGTCTTTCTTCTGCAGCATCTCGCCCATGTAGTAATTGAGGTACTTTTCTTTGGGGTTGAGTGCGTATGCCTTGCGAAATAGTTCGCAGGAGCGGGTGAATTCTTCTTTATCCAAGCGTGCGGCGAGCATCATATTGGCATATGCAGAGTGGGGAGAAGTTTCGGCGGCATCTGTCCAGAAAGTAATTGGGTCTTCAAACTTTTCTTCGTGCCGAACGGTAAGCACAGCCAGCAGGACTACCACTACCAGGCCACCGAAGAGCGTTTGTTTATCGGTGAATTTATTGTTCAATATTATTGTCTGTGGCAGCAGCAATAGTATGCCAATTATGGGCAAATACAAACGATGCTCAAACGCCTGCTCATTGAGGTTATTGGGTACAAACAGAACCGGCAATAAAAACAACACGAATACAGCAATGCCGCTTAATATGACTTTGAGGCGTTTCTGCTTTGCAAGGAGTATTGCCGCGACCAGCAAAAAAATGGCAAGAAAACCAAGTTGCAAAGTTGTATCCCGCTGGGTAGGAAATACGCTTAGATTGAAAGGCAGAATAACCTTACCAAAATACTGCACGATCAGCGGCAGCCGCCCCAGGAAGTCGTGGGCCACCTGAAGCGGGGATATATGTGTTTGAATAGTAGCAGTGGCCCGTACCGCATACCACAGTACAAAGCAACCGGCCCAGGCAGCATATTGAATGAGGAGGTTCTTATCTTTCCACTTTTTGTTGAGCACAAATACCAGCAGCACAAATGCCACAGGCGCAGCAAAAACGGCGGTTTCTTTAGTAAAGTATGCGAGTATAATAAAGAGGGCAGAAATCGCCAGGGAACCGAGCTTACTGTTATTGGCGTAGTTGATGGCTGATATGAGAAATGAGAAAACAAATATGGCCAGCATCAGGTCGTTCCTCCCGGGTATCCATGCTACTGCCTGCGATAGTACGGGGTGTACTGCGAATACGAGGCATAGCAAAAATGCGTGCAGCTCTTTTATGGCAAGCTTGCGAAACAACTGGTATAGCAATAGCACTGCGCCAAGATGCAGTAAAATGTTAATGACATGGTAGCTGAGGATATTGGGGCCAAGGTTAGGATCTTTGATCTGATAGATCGGAAGAGCACACG
>CAIVKT010000487.1 GCA_903906615.1 uncultured Bacteroidota bacterium
AGTATAATCTTTTGCAAACAACACCCTCCTCCTTATCAAAAATGATGTGTACCCTTCCCTCCCGCAAATTGGAGATGTGAGGGAGCTGTGTGGCTATGCTCTTATCCTGGTCTTTTATTGTTGGGTGCATGCTATCTCCGGCGACTGCTATGCGTATATGAATGCCGGGGCCTAACCAAGGAAAAGACAGTGTGGGCTTGATTTTGCGCTTATCTCCCTCGCTGAGGAAGAGGGCCACTCCTGCGGCTGCGAGGCTATCTAAATCATAGACATTGCAGCGTGGCTGGGTGGTATAGCTGCCGTACTCTTCTGAGGGTTCATTTAGCTCATTTAACACCCCTGTTTTACCTACAGAATAGCGTTTTAGGTCTGTATTTCGGTCGGACTTTAGGTCTGATTTTGTACTGTTTTTTACTACTTCCTCTTTTTTAATTAGGTCGGATATTGACAAATCTGTGTGCAATAAAACTGTTTCTGAAAGACCGAAATAGTCACAGATTTTAATAAAATCCAAAAATTTCGGGAATGACCTGCCGCTTTCATAACCTTGCCATGTTGTGTCTGCAAAACCTGTATGGGCTTGCATTTCAAGCAATGTAAAGTCTTTCTGCTCCCGCAGGTATCTGAGATTTTTGCCGAATAATAGTTTATCCATAAAATATTTTTGTCCGAATTATTTGGTTAATCCGAAAATTTAAAAGTATCTTTGTTCCGTTGAAGGGAACTAAAAGCACTGACCCAAATGTATGGAGAAAATAGGTAAAAGGTATTCGTGGAAGGCATCATTAGCACAAAAAACAAGTCAATTAACCCATGTTTCACCGAGGTATGTAAGGATGGTAATCAATGGGGAGCGTGAAAATGCGCAAGTGATGGATGTTTATATGAGGCTTCTTGAAGGAGAGAATAAACTGCTGGCGCAGGTAAAGGAGCTGGTGCCATTTGAATAAATGCCAAATTTTAAATTTCAAAAACCAAAAATAGAGTTATGAACAAACCTACAAGTTTTGAAGAGGCCTGTGTAATGATCGGTAAGACACCGGAGCAGGTATTGCCGGAAGCGGCGCTGGCGGTATTGACCCCAAGGGAGGTACTTAGCCGGAAAGTGGATACGATCACTAAGGCGATCAACAGGCCAGACTACAAGCCGAACCATGCCGATACCAATGAGCCTAAGTATTGGCCATACCACGAGATCATTGAGGATGAGGATGCGCCGTTCGGTTTCCGCCTGGTTTACCGCGGCTGCGTCTGCGGCCACGTCTTTGCGTCCCTCGGTGCTCGCCTCCCGTTTGAGACCTCGGAAGGGGCGGTGTACATGGGGAAAACATTTGCGCAGCTGTATAAGGATTTGCTGACTGCTGAATAACGCCCTGTATGGTACAGTGCCCATCTTCGACTGGTGGGCAGGGTGCAAGGAATATTAACCCGATCCTTCGGCGTGGTTCGATAAACTCACCAGCTCAGGACGACAATACTAAAATATGAAGATCATAGACCATAAACTATACCTGACTTTTCAAGAAGCCGTAGAGTGCGGGATCAATGCCCGGACGATTACTGATGCGAAGGATAAGGGAACCAAGTGCTGGGACCTTATAGATGATCCGGAAGACAGGCGCAAGGTATTGGTAGGGTTTGAAATGCTGAATGATGAGCGGAAACGGATGGTGGAGGTAAGGTTTGGTAATCCGTATGACCGCGTGGCACGGATGCCGATACTGAATATGGTGGTGAATGATGTGAAGGCGCTGGACTATTATATGGGGTACAGATACGGTGGTTCGGCGGGGCTCACCATGACAGTTCAGGAGGACAGCAAAAGCCTGCCACCGAACAGGGTGTACCAATATACCAGGGCTGCGGCATGGCTGAAGATGCTGGCGGAGGTGCTGGACAATAAGGGCATCATTAAGAAGCAACTGAAGCTGACGGTGCCGGACTTCTTTGTGCATGTGGGTGAATTGATAGCTGTGGAGAAAGGCAGGGGAAAAATAGAAGGTTATGCCGGTATTGATGTATTACCAGGCGATTTTCCGGGTAGCTACCAGCGGGTATTGGCGAAGGTAGAAAGATATAAAGCCGATGGATGGGACGGACTTATAGACCCGCTTTACGGGAATAAACACGCTTCTAAATTAGGCAATTTGGCAATTCGGCATGAGAATGCCGGTGGGAATGACCTGATTTTGAATGAAAATGATAGTGAATTTGCGGTTATACCTGCAAAAACTGCCCCAAAAGTGGCGAGTAAAGGGGGGGCTTTTGCCCCTGAGCTGTATGAGCAGCAGATGGCTGTAATACGCGCCATTGCTGCAAAAGCGCAGAATTTGGATGCGGGACAGGTAACCGAACTCGTGAATTGCGTTTTTGAGGTAAATGGCTGGAAAACGTTGTCTGTAGAGCGTATCAGGCAAATAATGGAAGAAAATAAACATTTGTTGACCGCAGGCCGGCGCGGTAAGAAGGCGCACATGACGGAAGTGGCGATGCAGATAAAGCGTGTGGCCCCGGATATGGCGATGAAGTACTGGACGCTGGATGGCTGGACGGTGGAGCTTCTGTACCAGGAGCGTGGTTCGGCGGGGTTCACCATGACAAAAGGGAAAATAGAATATAAGCGGCTGGTGGTGGTGGTGGTACTTGACGCATTCAATAAATACCCTGTAGGCTATGCGATAGGCGAAAGGGAGACTGTGGACCTGATACGCGAGGCGAACAGGAATGCGCTGCTGCATGTACAAGAGACGCTGGGGCAAATGTATGCACCATGGCAGATACAGAGCGATAACTACCAGATCAAGAACCTGACCCCTTTTTACCAGGCAATGGCGCACCTGCATACCCCGGCAGCTGTGGGCAATTCGAAGGCGAAGGTTATAGAGCCCTACTTCAAATACCTGAATAAGAATTACTGCCAACTGAAGCAGAACTGGAGCGGGTTTAACGTGACGGCGAGCAAGAAGAACCAGGTGAACACGGAATACTTAGACAAGGTGAAGGCGAACTTCCCTGATAAGACGGGTGTGATGAAGCAGATAGTACAGATCATAGAGCAAGAGCGGGAACTGAAGGGGGAACAATGGATAGGGTCCTTCGACAAGGTTCGTGGTTCGGCGGGGCTCACCATGACAAGTGATGGTTCGGCGGGGCTCACCATGACAGGTGATGTGAACCCGGTGATGGGTGTAGCTGAATGGCTCGGTGTGTTTGGTGTGCCGCTGGGGGATAAGAATACAATAACCGGTGAGGGGCTGGTGAAGGTGATAGGTGGTAAAAAGTATTGGTATGACAGTTTTGACCCTGCGTTCAGGGGGAATATGCACCAGAAATGGCAACTGATAGGGGATGCCGCAGACCTGAGCAAGGTGCTGGCCATAACTGAAGACGGACGTACCAAGCTGTTGCTGGAGCATAAGCGGATGGTACCGATGGACGTGCGCAGCGCAAGTGATGAGGACCATGCCTATAGGGCCCAGGTAGGTGCTTATAACAAGGATATGGTGGCGCAGATAACTGAAATGTATGGCAGTGATGCCGATGTGGCCCGTGGGGTGATAGAGAACACTCCTATGGCGCTCAATGACAAGACGGAA
Source organism: uncultured Bacteroidota bacterium (assembly GCA_903906615.1). Classification (GTDB taxonomy): domain Bacteria; phylum Bacteroidota; class Bacteroidia; order Chitinophagales; family Chitinophagaceae; genus Nemorincola. The sequence goes on from CAIVKT010000487.1 coordinate 3,597, forward strand.
CTGGCGCTGAAGACGATGTTTACGATACGCGGCCAGCAGAAGGACGGGATACAGGACGCGAAGGGGTTAGCCGTTCGACAAGCTCACGATGACACAGGAGGCAGGGGCAGGCAACAGATCGCAGCTGCTGTGGACCTGGAGCATGAGGTGCTTGAGGAGAAGCGTAAGAACAGGGAGGATGAACTGGTGGGGGATTTCAACAGGTATTTATAATTAATCACATAAAACACACACTATGACCGTAACTGAATTTTTGGATGCGATAAGCGATGAGCATGGGCCTCTAAGGAGTACAGCTTCTGACATTATCAGCGATATGAGTGCCGAGGAGTTTGAGGCACTGATGCTGCGGATACGCCGAATGGATAACATCATTCGTATGATGATAGCAGGCGACCAGGACGGCTTGATGAGGGCATTAATAGAAATCCCTGAAATATTTTCTTAAACCACATAAAACACACGGATATGTTGACCAACCAAGTAAAGCAGGATGTACTGGAAGCTGTAAAGGCTTACATGAGTGACCAAAAGCTGGGGCTTGCCGAGATGAACAAGCTGAGCGGTGTGAACCAAAGCTATATCAGCCAGATGCTGGCGGGTAAGGAAACGGCCTCCAGCACGGGTGGCAAGGAAGTGGCGATAGCGGACAAATATTACATCATGCTGGCGCAGGTGGTGGGCGTGGATGTGCAAAAGACGTACTGGAAGACTATAGTGACGAAGCAGATGCGCCAGATCATCACCGGGCTGGAGGTGGCTAAGAAGCAGGGGACGATGGCCACGATCATTTGTGAGACCGGGCTGGGTAAGACCTATTGCAAGGACCTTTTTTACCAGCAGAACCCGAAGCATACGTATGTGGTGACGATCAATAGCCTGGTGCGGCTGCATGATGTGGTGAATATGCTGATGGAAGAGGTGGGCATACCGATAAAGGGCAGCAAGGCGCTGCGGCTGGCGAACCTGATCATGAAGCTACGGGAGATCAAGCGCAGCGGTGGGAACCCGGTGATCATATTTGACGAAGCCGAGAACATGGAACACCAACTGCTGAAGATGATCAAGGGGCTGTTTGACGGGATCAGCGGGTATGCGAGCATAGTGCTGATCGGCACGAGCCAGCTTGAGACTAAGATGCTGAAGGCGAAGAACCAGAATATGGAGGGTGGCCCCCAGTTTTACCGCAGGTTTAAAGCGAGTTTAAAGCGGGTGAACAGTGTGCCGAATTTCCAGCCCTTCTTTGATGAGTTTGTAGGGGATAACAAGCTGCGGAAGGTGCTGACGCAGGTGTGTGATAACTATGGAGAGCTGCAAAGCTACTTAGAGCCGCTGATGCGCGAGGCTGATATGCGGGAAAGGGAACTGAACATAGAATTTTTCAGGGAGGTGTACCCGGATGTGGCGGCGTAGGGTTGCAAATTCCAATATTCAAATAACAAATTCCAAAACATACACACGATGAAGAAATCAATTACAGGACCACTTACGCATACGGAGCGGATGCGTGCTTATATGGCTGCTGCCACGGAACAGGTGATGAACTGGCTGGACTGGTGTGAATGGGAGTATGGGCAGTTCAAATACGATATGGCGGAGGCTTTTCTGCGGGAATATATCGGTAAGGATGAACATGCGATAGGGCAGTATATGGCGAGTAAGGCTTTTTGGGGGTGGTGGAAGCTGCACTGGTATGCACGTGAGCAGGATTTTTTGAGTGCCTGTGACCGGGCGCACCTTTACTACCCGGACAGCGCCCTGCGGAGACTGAAGCCGCGGCAGGTGTTCTATAAGATACTGCATAAAGCGGATTACCTGGGGCATAATGATAACGACTATGGCGCGCAACTGGATGAGAGCTTTAGCGCTGATCTGTTGCCGAGGATGAAGTAACCCCGACCCTAAAGGGGAAAGTACCGTAATAAATACTGGATAACACACATGGAAGATGTAGTAGAAGCTGTTAAGAAAAAAGGTGGTTCGGCGGGGCTCACCATGACAAAGTCGAAGGCGAAGGGATTGGGGTTGAAGCAACTGTTTCAGAAGAAGTATAAAATGCTGGAGGGATTGCCTCCTGATATTGAAAAGGCTTTTGGGCAGTTAACGGAACATATACTGATGATCGTGTACGGGCCGAGCGGCAACGGGAAGAGCCGCATGGTAATGGCGTTCATTAAGATGCTGATGGCTTACGGTGATGTTATGTACCTGGGACTGGAAGAGGGCCACCGGTGGACGATGCAAAAGAATGCCGCTGATAACCTGAATGAAAAAGACCACAGTGGCAAGATCACCTTTTGGGACCATAACATGACGTTTGACGCACTGGTGGAAAAGCTGCGGAAGAAGAAGAGCCCAAAGTATATAGTGGTAGACAGCCTGCAATACTGGCGTATAGCACTGGCGCAGTATAAGTACCTGAAGGAGACTTTCCCCAATAAAGGGTTCATATACATCAGCCATAGCAAGGGGAAAAACCCAAGCGGAAAGCTGGCGGTAGATATAGAGTATGACGTGGATATAAAAGTACGCGTAGAGGGGTTTGTAGC
>CAIVKT010000488.1 GCA_903906615.1 uncultured Bacteroidota bacterium
AAGAAAGCAGCAGCTAAAAAGTCTGCCGCTAAAAAATAATATTCCGGCCCCAAGGCCACTCCATAAAAAAGATCACGCATGGGCGCTTGTAATGCCCACGCGTGATTTTTTTTGCCACAGCTAATAAAAGATGTCTTATCTTTTCCGCAAAAATAAGACCATGAGTGCTTTAAGTCAGCTCGCCGATTCCCTGGTAGGATCAGAAATAGTAAAACTGGGTAACGAAATAAACCGCCGCATCAGGCAGGGCGAAAAAATATATAACTATACTATAGGCGACTTTGATCCCGATATTTTCCCCATTCCGGCATTACTGGAGGAATACATAATTGACGAATACAAACAAAAGTCCACCAATTATCCACCAGCCGATGGCATCCCCGAATTGCGCGAAGCCGTTGCAGGCTTTATACACGGCTACCAGGGCATACAGTATGCTCCGTCCGAAGTGTTGATCGCTTCCGGCGGCAGGCCGCTCATTTATGCCCTGTTCAAAACCATCGTGGATAAGGATGACAAGGTCATTTATGCCGTCCCTTCATGGAACAATAACCACTACACCGGCATGAACCACGGTATACACTGCACTATAGATACCTACCCCGAAAACAACTTCATGCCCGGCATCGGGGATATAAAGCCACACATCGCGGGGGCTACCCTCCTTTGCCTCTGCACCCCTCAAAACCCCACCGGCACTACCATGAGCCGCGAAACCCTTGCCGGCATCTGTGACCTGGTACTGGAGGAGAACAGCAAACGCACCGGCAAGCAAAAGAAACTCTACCTCATGTTCGATCAGATGTATGCGCTGCTTACCTACAATGGCATAGAACACCACAACCCTGTTGCATTAAGGCCCGCCATGAAGGACTACACCATATTCATTGATGGCATATCCAAGTCATTCGCAGCCACTGGCGTACGCGTAGGCTGGGCGCTTGGCCCTGTACATGTACTGGCCAAAATGCGGGCGCTCCTCAGCCACATCGGCGCATGGGCCCCTATGGCCGAACAAAAAGCCACGGCCCGATACCTTCCTCAGAAAGAAGCTACTGTACAATACTTCACCCACTTCAAAAGTGAACTGCACCTCCGCCTCCATACCATCTACAAAGGTTTCATTGCGCTGAAGGAAAAAGGTTATCCTGTCGATTGCATTGCCCCTCAGGCAGCCATCTACCTCACTATCAAAATAGATCTTGCAGGCAAGAAAGCTAACGGCCACGTACTGCACGACCAGAAGGCAGTAACCGAATACATACTCGGCAAAGCCCATCTGGCCATAGTGCCATTCTACGCCTTTGGTGCCGGCGATCATTCGCCCTGGTACCGGCTCAGTGTAGGTACAGCCATATTATCAGAGATACCGGAGATGTTTGCGTTACTGGAAAGCGCCCTCAAAGAAGTACTTTAGTATTTCCTTATAACACCGTTGTTGTACTTTTGAGAAGAAAAGAGATCCGCATGAAATTTATTCCGTTTACGCTGTTATTACTATGCCTGTCGCTGCTATCCAATGCCCAGTTCAAGAACGACCTGAAACGGGAAAAACTGAAGGGCAAGGTAAGCTCCGTTACAGAAAGCGAGTATAATGGCGCGCACGATAGCCTTATGTTCAAAGCCGTGTATAAATACAATGACAGCGGCAACACTATAGATTTCTCCACCTACTCGCCCACCGGCGAAAAGCTGTCTAAAACTACCTTCAAGTACAACGACAGTGGCATGCTGATCGAAGAGAACAGGTACAAAGCCGATGGCGCGCTCAATGTACGCACCACCTGCAAATACGATGGCAAAGGCAATAAGATAGAAGAAGATAATTATGATGCAGGGGGCGTTCTTTTCCTCAAAGTGCTCAGCAAATTTGATGGCAAAGGCAACCGTATTGTCAAAGATAGCCACAATGAGTTTGGTATCCTTTTCCTCAAGCGCAACTCAAAGTTTGATGACGATGGCAACGAGATCATCGCTAAAGAATACGACTCCCACCACGGCCTGCAGTTCACCATCACTTACGACTACGATGGCAAAGATAAAGCCGGCAACTGGACTAAGCGCACTATGTACAAAAACGATGAGCCGTTTACCGTCACCGACCGCGAAATAACCTATCGCTGATAAGGATAGTATTTCATTATTCTTCCCGGCTCTAACCCAGTTTCAGCGATATATAGTTTACTTGCGCTATCTTTACCACATAGCTTATTAAATTATTATCACCTTGAATTTTACAGAATTTGGTTTTTATGACGATCTGCTCGATGGCATTGATGCCATGGGATACGTTACCGCTACGCCGGTACAAGAGCAGGTAATACCCGCAATAATAGCCGGCAGGGATATTATTGCCGCCGCGCAAACAGGTACAGGCAAAACAGCCGCGTTCTTACTGCCGCTGCTACACAAGCTCACCTCCTCGCCACACGAAGACCACAAGATCAATGCCATGATCATTGTGCCCACCCGCGAGTTGGCGGTGCAGATAGCACAAACACTCGAAGGCATATCTTACTACACCTCTGTTAGCTTTATATCTGTTTACGGCGGCACTGGCGGCGCATTATTTGCCAATGAAAAGAAGGCCCTTACATCCGGCGTAGATATTGTCATCTGCACACCGGGCCGCATGATATCGCACCTCAACATGGGTTATGTAAAGCTCGACAGCCTCAAATACCTCATCCTTGATGAGGCCGACCGTATGCTCGATATGGGCTTCCTCGATGACATCATTAAGATCACCTCTTACATGCCCGCCGCAAAGCAAAATTTGTTGTTCTCGGCCACTATGCCGCCGGGTATACGCAAGCTCGCTAAAACACTTTTAAAAGACCCTGCCGAGATCAACATCGCCATATCCAAGCCACCGGAGCAGATAACCCAGGAAGCCTTCCTGGTGCATGATGCGCAGAAGATACCGCTCGTAAAATACCTGCTCCGCCAGAAGGAGTTTGGCAGCATTCTCGTGTTCTGCTCCAGCAAGCTGAATGTGAAACAATTGTACGAAGACCTCCGCAGGGCTGGCTTCGCAGTAGGGCAGATTCAGTCTGACCTGGAACAGGAACAGCGCGAACAGGTGCTGCTCGATTTCAAAAGCAAAAAGCTCAAGATACTTGTAGCGACAGACATCCTCAGCCGCGGTATAGATATTGAAGACATAGACCTCGTCATCAATTACGATGTACCACACGATGGCGAAGACTATATACACCGCATAGGCCGCACAGCCCGTGCAGCAACCAATGGCACCGCTACTACCCTCGTCAGCATGAAGGAGTATGGTAAGTTCCAGCGCATAGAAGCCCTGCTCGGCAAGCCCGTACCCAAAAGAGAGATACCTGCCGAATTTGGCCCCGGCCCTGATCCTGCCACAGCATCCAATACCTCACAAAGAGGCAGAGGTGGCAGTGGTGGCGGCAAGGGCGGCAATAGCGGAGGCGGAAAGCGCAAGCCATTCCGCAACAAAAAATAGCCGCTTAACTCATTGATAGTAATAACGAAATACATGGCCCGTTTGCTTAATTGTACGTTAATGGCAATCGCTTAACATAATCCGCTATCAAAATAGCGTAAAATCGCACCCGTATTCGCTTTATAGCCTAAATTTGCACCCATAAATACTTCATAAATCAGAACTATGCTTCTTTCTACCCGGTTTATCATTATTGACGATGACGAGATCAACAATATGATATGTACCGTAACGCTAAAAAAAATGTCGGCAGATGTAAACATCAAGACGTTTCTCGACCCCGCTGCTGCATTGGCCCACATAGCTGCCGACTACTCTGATCCGGATGAAGATCACCGCGCTATACTATTCCTTGACCTCAGTATGCCGGTAATGAATGGCTGGGGCTTCCTGGAGCGTTTCAATGATTTCGACAGGGCAGTTAAAGCCCGCGTCAAAATTTATATTCTCTCTTCTTCTGATGACCGCCGCGACCTCGATAAGGCTAAAGCAGATGCCAATGTCATAGATTACCTCGTGAAACCACTCACCAGGGAAACTATACGCCAGGTGACAGAAAGCCAAAACCCATAAAATTAATGATTTTAGCGCCTAACAAATATTTTTACATTACATAACAG
>CAIVKT010000489.1 GCA_903906615.1 uncultured Bacteroidota bacterium
GTCAGCACATCGGTAGCAGGGTTGGGGTAGATGCCTGTTTTAATCGTCTGCTGCACCTGTGCCACAGATACGCCGCTGGTAGTACATCCTACGGTATTATCCGCTTCGTTGGTCATTACCACGGCATTGCCATCAAAGTATATACCGGCACGGTTAGCCACTATATTCCCGCTTACCAGGCTGTTGGTTTTTATTTTGTAGAACATAACTCCCGTACATGCCCTGCTGTGATTGCTGTCCAGCAGGTTGATGCCCGGAAAGCTGAACTTAACGATGTGCTGGCCACCGGTGCCTTTTATTTTTGTCAGGTTCATATTGGCCGATGCTGCTTCTACCACTAAAGTGGACCAATCAAGGTCGTTAGACAGTGTGTCCATGATGAAGATGTTGAACGCGGTATCATTGCCCGTATTCTCAAAGCCTATGGCATACTCCAGCTCGGTAACGCCAGCGGGTATGCAGCTGCCCGGCGATACGGTCATGAAATTCGGGTCAAAGCTCGCTGTGATCGTATCTTCATGCGTCTCATTATTATTCGACATATCCAGGTCACCGCTGGTAGTAGGGGTAATGTTGTAATAAGAGTTGGCGGTGTCGCCAGGTGTATAGTAGGATGATGCTGTTTCACTACCTATGGCTGTTATGTAAGTAAGCATAGGGTCGGCAGATGTGAGGCTGGCAAAATCCCAGCTCATAAAATTAACGGCACTTGTAGTTGGGGCTATATTGCCACCGGCATAACCATATTTAGGACTAAATTCTACATGGAGTGTACCCGGCTCAGGTGTGCAGTAGAGGTTACCCGCTAATACGAACGCCCCGCAGGCATGGCGGCCGGCTATAGATGTGGCATGCACAAAAAGATCAAACCCAGTGGTGGAAGAGCAGTTAAAACCGAAATAATTAGTGCCAATGGAAGAAGATGTAAGCTGCAGGGTATCATAGAGCAAACCTGTAGAGGGGCAGCTCATGGACAGGCCTGATGGCACATTAAAGATCCTTACCGTATAAATATCACCGGGGTTGCCATATGCTTTGTAGGATATGCCACCGGGGCTTACCAGCGTGTCTACAGCCACACCGTTAGAGTCTATCTCTGCGTATATGGGCAAGTTGATGTTGTTATCTGTGCCGGGTTCATAGATACAGTCGTTGTTGTTGTCAAGATAGTAGGAAGCTGTAATGATGTTGCACAGCCTGAAGTCGTAAGAATAAGAAACAGAGTCTACACCCGCTCCGCCTTCCATCAGCACATGCTTTACTGTGTAGGTCCCGTTCGATGTATAGTTATGACTTTCTACCACATAGCCGCCTGTGCCTATCGCGCTGGCCGATACTGCCGAAGTGCTGGTAGCGCCATCACCGTATGTGGTTACAACGCTGGTGCCGGGGGTGTAATGCCTTGTATTGATGTAAAAATCTCCGCCCATGCAGTTCACGGTTACGCCCACTGTAAGGCTGTCGGAGGTATGGTCATATACGTGTATGCCCATTTTGCGTATCCTGTCATTGCCTGCATCCGCAATATATAAATATTGGCCGGAAAGGTCGAGTGCCGGGAATGTTGCCGCATTGAGCAGGGCTGCATTTGCAGGGCCACCATCGCCGCTAAAGCCTCCTGTGCCATTACCACAAATTGTGCTGATAGTACCGGCAGCGTTTATCTCGCGCAGCACGTTATTGAACCGGTCGCAAAAATAAAGATTGCCCGATGGGTCTATGGCTATGCCTTCGGGATAATTTATCTCGGCGGCGATAGCCGGGCCGCCGTCACCTGCATAACCGGCCGTGCCATTGCCCGCTATGGTGGTAATGATGCCCGAAGGGTCTATTTTGCGGATGCGGTTATTCATCTGGTCGGAGAAATAGATATTATTGTAGGCATCTACTATGATGCCGCCCCATGCCTGGTTCACCTGTGCCGCGGTGGCAGGGCCACCATCGCCACTAAAGCCTGCTACGCCTGTGCCGGCAACAGTGCTGATGATACCTGATGAGTTGATCTTCCTTACCGTATTGCTCAGGTCCACGAAATATATATTGCCTGCGCCATCGGCAAATACGCCACCGGGCTGGTGTATGCGGGCATTAGTGGCAGGGCCGCCATCGCCGGTATAGCCTATAGTACCATTGCCCGCTATAGTGGATATGATACCGGAGGTATTGATCATACGGATACGGTTATTGGTCTGATCGGCTATGTATATATTGCCGGCAGCATCCAGCGCTATGCCATCGGGATTGCCCAGTTCAGCCGACACCGCTGGTCCGCCATCACCACTGAAACCCATAGTGCCGTTACCTGCTATGGTAGTAATAATGCCTGTGCTGTTATCAACCTTGCGTATGCGGTTATTGGCCACATCGCATATATATTGGTTGCCCGCTCCGTCTATAGCTACGCGGGTTGCCTGGTTCAGCTCGGCAGCAGTGGCCGGGCCGCCATCACCGGTATAGCCACTTATACCTGTTCCGCAAACGGTATTGATAATATTAGGGGTTTGTGCGTACACCGGGGCAGAGCCGCAAAAAGCTGCGGTAAGCAGCAGAAGTATAGTTTTTTTCATTCCAGGGGTTTTTGGATAAAATAAAGATAATACAATAAAGTGTTAAAGCGCAAATATTATGCCAGATATGAGGTTTTTCTAAAACTTATGGAAAAGAAAAATGGCTCAGAGCTAATGGCTGCATGGCACTTAGATAATTGCACACTTTCATTGCTCACTCCCGATAACTATCGGGATATTGATAATCAACGAGTTGTAAGAAAAATGGAACTAATTGTTGCTCACTTTTTTGCCCATTTCTTCCCCATTTTCTCCCCACTTTTGTGCGAATTGTTTCACCATAAAACTTCCTGAAAAGGTTAATTTTTCTTCCATTTTTCCGGATCAC
>CAIVKT010000490.1 GCA_903906615.1 uncultured Bacteroidota bacterium
ACATGAAGCGCTCGGCAAGGGTGAGCGTATCAAATGAAGCGATAGCGCCTGTCTTATTTTGCCTATAAAATGCGTAAGATCCAAAAATAAGCGCGCTCAGAAAGAAGACGATCTTCTCAGTGATAAGTTTTTTATCCATTGGCCGCCCGAGCAGGAAATCGAGGCACAGCAGCGAGAAGGGTAATACCACCGCCATAGGCTTGGAGAGGCAGGAGGCCACAAAAAGAAGATAGGTAGCCACAAACCAGTTCATCTTCTTTGTATCTATGTAGTGGAGGTAGCTCAGTAAGCCCAGGAAGTAGAAGAAGGCATACAGCACATCCTTGCGCTCTGCTATCCACGCCACCGACTCCACGTGCATGGGGTGTATACCAAACAAGGCCGCACTGAGCGCGGCTATGAACAACTGGCCATTCTCCTTTACATTCAGCCTGCGGCTCAGTTGTATGGCCAGGAAAAAGACCAGCAGCACATTGAGTATATGAATGAAGATATTGGTGAGGTAGTATGGTTCCGGGTTCATTTGCGAGAAATGGTAATTGATGGCCAGCGACAGCATACACAGAGGGTGGTAGTTGTTCTTGGTGATGTCTTCGGTAAAGATGACCTTGAGGTTGTCCCACGTAAGGGCCTTGATATACTGCTGGTTGGTCACATAGTAATCATCGTCCCAGTTGGTGAACTGGTTGTGGCGGGTGTAGCTGAAGCAAATGAGCGTGAGCACACACAGCCCACCGAGGATGATCCATTTTTTATTGGCAAAGGATAAATTCATTGCAGGATAATTTATTCACTCATTTGCCGATAAACCCCATCCCTAAAGGGAGGTGTGATCACACATCCTGCGCAAGCATGAGTCGGTCGCATACAGTAGAGCAACGGCAACAGTGATTAGTTATTTTGTACGGAAAGATATTATGATTTGCGTACGAAAACAAACACTCCTTGAAAATGAATAAAAACCTGCACTCAAGAGAACATCCCCCTTACCCCATTCGGCCATCCGCAAAGGCTATCGCGCAAGGGGGAATTCCGTTGCGAGATAGCATGGAGTTGCGCAGATCAGTTACTGAAATGCCAACCCGAATTTCTTGTAGGTTTTGGTGCTTTTATAGAGTGGCTCCATGATGTTATCAGCCGGGTTTTGCGCATTGCGATTGCCGCCACGGCCACCACCGCCGCCACCCATGCGCATACCCATGCCCATGCCGCCGCCCATACCCAGGCCCATGCTCGGCCTCATGCCACCGCCACCGCCGCTGCCGCGGTTGCCATTATTATTTTGCCCGGCTGGCCTTTTTTCGCCCGTGGTCTCGAAGCATATGCTTATGGCCTTGCCCCTGTCGGCGCGGGTGATCTCGTTTTTGAAGTAGAATGCCTTAAAAGGTATGGTGGCTTCCCACACCAGCTCATTATCGCTATCCAGCGCCATGCGCACTACTACGCCACAGGAGTCGTTCTCCAGTATGGGGTATTGCAGGTTGCAGCTTTTAAAGCCCTGTAGCGAGTATTGGTTTGCACGGGGCAGCATGCGCCTCACACGGTCTTCCAGCTCCATACGCTGGCGGTCTTGCGAGCTGCCAGCACCTCCGCCGCTTTGTCCCTGCATGTGCATAGATGATGGGCGGCTGGGGTCGTGTGCGGCAGTGTTGGCTTTGTGTTCTTCGGTCATAGGGATGGGATAATTGATGGCCGTTATTTCGTCTTTATTTCCCTTACGGTCTATCCATACGGTAAGGCCCTGTTTCAGTATCTTCAGTTGTGTGGCCGGGTCGCCTGTTTCTACAGATATATAGATGTTGTCCTTATCATTAGATACCACATAGCCCAACATGGCCTTATCATCATATTCGGGATATGGCGATGGCCAGTCGTTGTTGTAGCCGTCCTCTACTATAGGCTGTGGCTGCCACAGGCCAGGACTCATGCGTTTTACCGTTTTTTTAGAGCCGCCGCAGGAAGAAAAACAAAAAACTGCAATTAAGGCTACCGCAATGGCCGAAAATGATCTGTACATTAATTACCGGTTATATGATGGTGATAATTTGGAGAAAAGATAGCCACTTAGACCTTAAATAAAATGTAAAGTTTAAGCTTTGTAGTATATTTTTTACACACCTTTAATAATACAATGGTACTTTTACAGTTAAATACAAACAAAATTTAAAATATGAATAAGCTCTTCAAACGTTTACTTATTGCTATCGGTGTTATCATCGGCCTTTTCCTGCTGGTTGCCATACTGGTGCCTTTGCTATTCAAAGATAAGATCATGGCGCTGGTAAAAACAGAAATGAACGATAACCTTAATGCCACAGCCAACTTCAGCGATGTGGGCATTTCGCTATTTCACAACTTCCCGCACCTGACGGTGAGCATAGAGGGCCTCAGCATTGTTGGCAAAGACGCCTTCAAAGAAGATACGCTGATCTCTGCCAAAAGCATAGATGTATCCCTGGACCTGATGAAGGCCATCAGCGGCACTTATGAGATACTGAATGTGGAGCTGGGCACACCACGCATACACGCCCTGGTGCATACCGATGGCAATGCCAACTGGAACATCACTAAGCCTGCGCCACCTACACCAGCTTCCACTACCCCATCCAAGCCGTTTGCCGTGAAGCTAAAAAAGTACAGCATAGAAAATGGCTACATTGAATACAATGACCAGCAGGGCAAGATGCACGCTATAATAGAAAACCTGAACCACAGCGGATCGGGCGACTTTACCAGCGATGCTTTTACGCTCTCTACCAAAACAACTATTGATGCGCTTACCTTCATTGATGGCAACATCTCTTACCTCAACAGCGTGAAGACAGCCATTGACCTGGACCTGGATATAGACAACAAAACCAACAAATACACATTCAATACAGAAAAGATACAGCTGAACGGGCTGAAACTTTCGACCAAGGGTTTTGTGCAGATGCCTGACACTAACAACATGATGATGGACATTACCTTCAATACCCCCAGCAAC
>CAIVKT010000491.1 GCA_903906615.1 uncultured Bacteroidota bacterium
ACGCCCCAAAATCGGGGCAAAGTTTGTCTGAACTATGATCAGAACTGATTTGGGTGAAAACTATGATTTCTCTTGCTATTTTGCTCTGCGCGAACCGAAGAGTCTCCCGCAGAAAAAGCGGGAAGACTCTTCGGGGACACAATAGATTAGAAAGTCTTGTTTCCATTTTTTCCATATTGTTTCATACTATGCCAACTCCGACCAGTCATCGTTTGCAACGAGGATTCGCTGCCATGGTGGTTATAACGCCTTGTTGTCTGTCCTGCGCGAGCCGAAGAGTTTCGCGCAGAAAAAAGCGGTAAGACCCTTCGGGGAAGCAAAATTGATTTCTACATTCTTCCTTGTTTATGAACGTAATATTAGCATAAATATTTTACTTAAATATTAACTTATTCTTATTGTGGTGCATTAGGTTGATAATGAACCTATCAGCCCAAAAACGTAACTTTGCGCCGCTATGCAAATAGAAGTACTGAAATCGAAGATACACAGGGTAAAGATAACGGAGGCCAACCTCCATTATGTAGGCAGCATCACCATAGACGAAGACCTGATGGACGCGGCCAATATGATAGAGAATGAGAAGGTGCATGTGCTGGATATAGAGAACGGCAACCGCCTGGAAACGTATATCATAAAAGGCACCCGTGGCAGCGGCATGATCTGTATGAATGGCCCTGCTGCCCATAAGATAGCCGTAGGCGATACCGTGATCATAGTATCTTATGCCATCATGGATTTTGAAGAAGCTAAGATGCACAAACCGATCATCATCTTCCCGAAAGAGAATAATAGCTTGTAATGCCTATCTTTATAGACTTATGAAAAAAGCCCTGGTAACGATATTACAGTATGTACTCTTCCTCGGGCTGGGGATATGGATCGTGTACCATATGCTGCACGAGCTCAAGCCCACGCAGAAGGATGAACTGGTGAGCGCTATTGAGAGCATCAACGCATGGTACCTCATACCTATTTTCATTGCGGGCTTTTTCTCTCATTTCTTCAGGGCGCTGCGGTGGCGCTACCTGCTGGAGACTATGGACATGAAGCCCTCTGTATTGAACACAACTTTTGCCGTAATGATAGGCTACATCACCAACCTGGTGTTGCCCAGGGCGGGTGAGGTGGCCAAGTGTACTGTACTGGCCAAGTATGAGAAGCTGCCTGCCCATAAAATGATAGGTACAATAGTAGCAGAGCGTGCGTTCGATATACTATGCCTCATCATCATAGCCATTATAGCGCTGATCCTGCAGCTCAGCTTTATAGGTGAGCATGTAGTTCACAAACTACACTCGTTCATGAATAATTTGCATGAGCATGAAGTCACTTTATTCATAGTGGTCGGTGTAATCGCTGCGTTGATCATTGCCGGTATAGTAGTATACCGTATGCACCGGGAAACCAAAGTAGGCCGTATCATGAAGGAAATGAGCCACGGTGTGCTGTCTATCATACACATGAAGAAGCGCTGGGAGTTCCTGGGATATACTGTGCTGATATGGATGATGTACCTGCTGGAATTGTACATAGGTCTCAAGAGCCTGCCGAATACACATCACCTCAGCATATTGGCTGCCCTGGTAGTTTTGGTATATGGCAGTGTAGGCATGATAGTAACGCCGGGTGGTATTGGACTATATACTTATCTAGTAGCCCAGATACTGGAGAGTGTCTATGCTATCAATCGTGTGCCTGCGCAAGCCTTTGGCTGGATAGCGTGGGCGGTGCAAACCGGGCTCATTATCATATTAGGGGTACTTTCTCTTTTATTTATTCACCCTTACAACAAAAAAAGAGATGCACAAGCTGGATTGGATACAGCACAGGATATATAATCGCGAGCAGCTGGCCCGTGAGTGTAATATATGGCGCGGCGCAGGCAAAAAGATCGTTTTCACCAACGGTTGCTTTGATATACTGCACCATGGTCACCTGGACCTGCTGGCGCGTGCCGCGAGCGAAGGCAACATCCTTATAGTGGGTCTGAACACCGATGCCTCGGTGCGCCGCCTGAAGGGGCCGGAACGCCCGGTGACCAACGAGGAGGACAGGGCCTTCCAGGTAGCATCCTTGCTTTGCGTGGATGCCGTATGCCTCTTTGACGAAGACACCCCCGAAGAACTCATAAAGGCCCTGAAGCCTGATGTGCTGGTAAAAGGCGGAGATTATACGATAGACAAAATAGTAGGCGCCGACTTTGTGCAGCAAAATGGTGGCCGTGTAGCAATAATTCCATTTGTACAGGGGTATTCTACTACTTCAATCATCAGCAAGATAAAGGGGCTTTGATCTAAAGCCGTTAGTGCTGGTATGGGGTCTCTTATTTTGGCATAGTATTTATGTAAGTAGTTGTGATTCAAAAGAGTAGCTTTCTCACTATTAAGAAATTATGAACTCCTGCTATTACGTGCGTAAAGGTGTATTTTTAGCCATTAATTGTATTCATGCTAAAAGGTAAACAAACTATAGTCAGGGACCTTAGCTGGCTGGCATTTAACGCCCGTGTGCTACAGGAAGCCATGGACGGAACCAATCATATACACGACAGGCTGCGCTTTCTCGGTATCTTCTCCAACAACCTGGATGAGTTTTTCAGGGTGCGGGTGGCGGCCCTCAATAAGATGGTGCTGCTGGGCAAGGCGGCCAAGATGCACCTGGAGGCCAACCCCGATAAGATACTGAAGAAGATACAACAGACCGTGATCACGCAGCAGGCTGAGTTTGATGCTACCTATCTCGACATCATCAAGGAGCTGGAGCGGAGGAGGATATTCATCAAGAATGAAAAGCAACTTTCTAAAAAGCAGAAGGAATTTGTAACGCACTACTTTGAAGAGAAGGTGCGGACGCAGATCATCCCGCTGATGATAGAGTCTATACCGCACATCCCGCTATTAAGGGATAAATCAATATATCTGGCGTGCGTGGTGGGCAGCAAGAAGGATGCTATGGCGCAGCGCTACGCGCTGATAGAGATACCTACCAAGATATTGCCCCGCTTTGTGATACTGCCATCGGAAGAAGGCGGCAGTGTAGACATCATACTGCTGGAAGACATCATCAGGCAGAACCTGCCGGTACTGTTTGCGCCGTTTGGTTATGATCGTTTCCTGGGGTACATCATCAAGGTGACGAGGGATGCCGAGCTGGAGATAGACAATGACGTGAACACCAACCTGATAGACGAGCTGGAAAAGGGCTTAAAGAACCGTAAGAAGGGCCGCGCGACAAGATTTGTGTACGACAGGCAGATAGACCCTACCTTGCTCAACTACCTGACCAAAAGGCTGGGGCTGACCAAGAAGGACAACCTGATACCCGGCGGGCGCATACACAACTTTAAGGATTTTATAGATTTTCCATCTACCATATTTGGCGACCTGCGGCCAAGGCCCGCGCCATTTGTGCACCCCCTGCTACAGCAGCCCTGCCGTATAATGGATGTGATAGAGAAGAAGGATGTGATGCTGCATTTCCGTACCATTCCTTTGATTCGGTGATAGACCTGATACGCGAGGCGGCCATAGACCCTTTTGTACAGAGCATACGCATTACGTGCTACCGCCTGGCCAAGAACTCGAAGATAGTGAACGCGCTGATCAATGCTGTGCGCAATGGCAAGGACGTGACCGTGGTGCTGGAACTGCGGGCCCGCTTTGATGAAGAAGCCAATATGCGCTGGAAGGAACAGCTGGAAGAAGAGGGCGTTAAGGTACTGCTGGGCATACATGGCATGAAGGTACATGCCAAGATATGCGTGATCAAGAAGCGGGAGTTTAACCGCACCAAGCAATATGCTTTTGTATCTACAGGCAACCTGAATGAGAACACCGCCAGGTACTATGGCGACCACTGCCTGCTCACAACAGACAGGAGAATCATAGCCGACATCAACCGGGTATTTGACCATATAGAGTTCCCGTTGAAGAAAACAGCTGACCTGAAAAACTGCAAGGTGCTGCCTGTATCGCCGGTAAGTATGCGCCGGGTATTTATGACGCACCTGAATACAGAGATACGCACCGCGAAAAAAAAGAAGCCTGCATCGGTTGTCATCAATCTGAACAGCCTGGTGGATAATATGCTGATAGAGAAGATGTATGATGCCGCCAAGGCAGGCGTAGAGATCAACCTGATCATCAGGGGTATCTGCTGCGCTTATACAGGGCATAAAATGTTCAAGGGGCATATGCACGCTATAAGCGTGATAGACGATTACCTGGAACATGCAAGGGTATTCATCTTCAACAGCGGTAAGGAGCCTGCCGTGTACATATCATCGGCGGACTGGATGGTGCGTAACCTGGACCATCGTATAGAGGTTGCCTGCCCGGTATTTGATAAGGGTATTAAACAGGAATTGACAGATATTTTAAATATTCAGCTTGCCGAGAACGTGAAAGGGCGTATCTTAGATAATGAACAGAACAACTTTTATGTGCAGCGGGCTGCACAGCAAACAGAAGTTCGTTCGCAAGAGGCTATTTATAAATACTTACGCAGCAAAAGCTATAAAGATTGATACTAGCGGCTATTGATATTGGCTCTAACGCGGCCAGGTTGCTCATTTCTGAGACATCAGTTTATAAAGACGGTACGGTTGACTTTACCAAGCTGAGCCTGCTGCGCATACCGCTGCGACTGGGCTTTGACGTGTTCGACAAAGGCTATGTGACCGAAGAGAAGAAGAAAAAGCTGATAGAGACATTAAAGGCTTACAAGCTGATGATGAACATATACAATGTGCAGGCGCTGAAAGCATGTGCCACATCGGCGATGAGGGATGCCACCAATGGCAGGGAGATACTGGACGACATACTGAAAGAAACCGGGCTGAAGGTAGACATCATTACCGGCAGCGAGGAAGCCAACATCATTTATGAAACACATATAGCCGAGAAGCTAAGCGAGAATAAGTCTTACCTGTATATAGATGTGGGCGGCGGCAGTACAGAGGTGACGCTGTTCTCCAAGAATCACACTATTTTCAAAGAGTCGTTCAACATAGGCACCATACGTATGCTGCACAATAAGGTGACCGATGAGCAGTGGGAGCATATGAAGTGGTACATCAAAATATATGCCCGCGATCACCAGCCGCTGGAGGCCATAGGCACGGGTGGCAACATCAATAAGATATTCTCGATCTCCAAGCGCAAGGAGGGCAAGCCGCTGACCATAGACCTGCTGAAAGACTATTATAAAGAACTAAGCTATACGCCGCTCGAAGAGCGTAAGCATCTTTACCAGTTCAGGGACGACCGCGCAGATGTGATCGTGCCGGCATTGCAGCTATACATCTCCATCATGCGCTGGGCGCAGGCTGATGAGATATATGTGCCTAAAATAGGCCTGGCCGATGGCCTGATCAAAATACTGTATAGCGAAGAACTGGCCCGCAACGCGGAAAGCGCAACGAAATAGTTCAGCCATTGAATCTTACCAATGCACCAGCTTGATGCTGTCTGTAGCGCTATCACCTACCTTTAAGAAGTAGTTGCCTGCGGGCAGGTGATCGCCGGGTATAACGGTTGTTGTCTTCGCAGTTTTTCCTTTCCACAGCACTTTACCGCTCACATCAGTAAGTGTGAGGCTGGTGTTCTCTGCTACCTGCTCTATCTGCCAATGGTTCTTGGATGGGTTGGGAAATACTTTTACATTTTGCCTGTATATACTGCCTGTGCCTGCGGTGGCATAGGGCGCTAAAGTAGTATCCTGCTTAATGGCAGTGGTGAGTTTGCACAACGTCCACAGATCAGGGTTGAGTAGTACGGAGGCCACAGTTGGCGACCAGTTGAAGGTATATATCTGTGTGTCGAGACTGTTGTATATCTGCATGATAGTATCGGCAGTAGCAGCGTGCAATTGCAGTTCTAACGCTGTGTTGAAGTGTGTGGGGGTGGCAGTGCACGAGGGCGTTTGAATGAGCTTTACCACCACTACGCTACCCACCTGGTCCCAGGTGATGGTGTACTTAGGATATCCCTTCCCATACACCCATTGGTTAAAGAATGTATCAAGGCTGAAGCCGTAAGCGGCCTCGGCAATAGCTTGCAGGTTGGCGGTATTGGCATTACCGAACGAGTAGGTTTGCTGGTAGGTGCGCAATACCTGGAAGAACAAGCTATCTGTGGGTGCGATATAGCGCAGCATATTGATCACGGCCTGACCTTTGGCATATACTGTATTCTGGTTAAAGAGCGTGGTGGCCGAAGAGGTGTCGGTAACAAAGAGCTCGCCACAGGCGGAACTCAATGCCTGGTTGAGTAGTGTTTGCCTGTGGGCTTTGGCAGCAGCAGCCCCCCAGAAATGGTTGAAGAACAAAGACTCTGAAAAAGTAGCGAATCCTTCGCTGAGCCATACGTCGCCCCAATCGGCATAAGATACATGATCGCCAAACCATTGGTGACACAGCTCGTGGGCTATGATGTAGGTATTGGGTACGCCTATAGTGGTCATGGTCTGGTTCTCCATGCCTCCCGGAAGGTTGGTATAGCATACGCCATATTTCTCCTGCCAGAACGGATACCTGCCAAACAGCGTAGAGAAGTAATCTACTATCTGGCCAATGCTGTCGAAGTTGGCTTTGTATGCAGGATTGAAGGTGGCCGTGTCCATAAAGAAGTTCTGTATGAGCATAGAGTCTGTGCTGCCGGTAAAGTGCAGGTAGGACTTATACTCAGCGTAGCGGGCTACTGCTATAGATACGAGGTAGTATGTGATAGGGTAATGTGTTTGCCAGTGAAAAGTAGAGTAGCCGGGAGCTGATGAAGTGTCTACACTTAGCAGTACGCCATTACTGCCATCCATCACGCCGCGGGGTACTGTTACGAGCATATCCACGGAGTCTATCTTATCATCAACAGATTGTTTGCAGGGCCACCAGTTGAGGGCCACCCACGGATCGCTGATGGTGTAGAGCATATGCGTGCCGTGGGCAGTAGTATCGTGGGTGACGCCATTAAAGAAGCCACTGCCGGAAGGTGGTGTGCCATGATACCATACGCGTGCCGTAAACAGGCTGCCAAGCGATAAAGGAGCGAGTAAAGTAATGGTGCGTATATGCCCCGCCGATACAGTAACCGGTAATACATGGCCGTTAATGGCGGCAGAGTCTATGTGCATAGTAGTATCCAGCTCAAAGACGTAAGTGGCCATACTTGCTGTCAGTACCTGTGCTGTGGTAGATACATCGCCTATGATGTAGGTGGAGGTATCTGTGAGGTGGAGATTCAGCTTCAGGTATTTAATATCATAGTTCTCTTCCCCAGGGTCAGATAGTGTGGTGCGGGCGGCTTTGTGCCTGCCGGGGAGCGGAAATGCGGCGTAGGTATTAGCTGCAAGTAGCAGGATAATTAAGGATAAAAATAATTTGAATTTCATAAAATAGCGTATCTTGTAAATAGTGTTTAGAACGATAATCATTAAAATAGTATATCCATTGATAAAATTAAACAATATTATTAACAAGTAAACTATTTCTGTATGAGCAAGCAATACACCCTGTTTTTTATAGCCATTCTTTTTACTACAGTGCAAGCAACAGCACAGCCGGTAAGCTTTTTGCCCAAAGGTATTGGCGGTGGCGGCGCATTATTCTTCCCGAGGATAAACCCGGCAAATGATAATGAGTATTATGTGGCCTGCGATATGAGCGAGATGTTTCATTCCACGAATTATGGTGATAGCTATTCGCAACTGCCGTTTTCGGGGCTACAGACATTGAATGTATCCACGTATGAATTCACTAATGCCCCGTTGAC
Organism: uncultured Bacteroidota bacterium; assembly: GCA_903906615.1. Classification (GTDB taxonomy): domain Bacteria; phylum Bacteroidota; class Bacteroidia; order Chitinophagales; family Chitinophagaceae; genus Nemorincola. The sequence continues at coordinate 7,770 of CAIVKT010000491.1, forward strand.
GGCGTACAGCAATTTTAATGATGGCAATAACGGCTATCCTGTAAAAACTACGGATGGCGGTGTGACGTGGACCATGCTTGCGGGTTATGATGCCAGCCAGGGCGAGGTATATGCCATGAAGGCCAACTACAACAACCCCAACCAGGTATTGCTGGATTATTATGGCGAGATCACATTCTCTAACGATGGTGGCAGTACTTTTTCTACGGTGGCTACAGCAACGAGCTCGGGTGTGGGTCTCATTATGGGTGGCGTATTTATTACGGGTGATAGTATTTATATCGGTACCAACCAGGGCATTTATTATTCGACCAATGCAGGGGTTTCTTTTTCACTCATGACCACAACCGGCATGGCTTCGGGAGAAGTAGTGTGGCAATTTGCAGGTGCAAAAGCGGGCAGCACATTGCGCTTTTGCTGCATAGCCGGGCTTAGTACCAATGTATATAACGGGCTGATGCCTTATGACTACAGCGGGGTAGTGGCCAATGTATATACTATGGATAATGCAAACGGGACATGGGTGAATAAAACAGGTACTATCAATACCTCCAGCGACTACGTGATGTATGTGGGCATGGCAGAAAATGATGTAAACACCATTTACCTTGGTGGCAGCGATGGCGTGCTGGATGCGCCATTGGTTTACAAGACCACAGATGCGGCCGCGACATGGAATAAAGTATTCAAAACAACAACCAACCAAAATATAACTACCGGCTGGGAAGGATCGGGGGGGGATAAACAATGGAGCTGGGGCGAAGCAGCGTTCGGTATGTCAGTAGCTCCTAATAATTCGAGCAAGGCCATGTTTGGCAGTTTCAGCGATGTACACCTGACAAGCGATGGCGGTACTACGTGGAAGCAGGCGTATGTGAAAAACGCAGACGACCATGCTGCGAACGCATCTACGCCCACAGCGCAAAGCTATCACTCAATAGGATTGGAAAATACATCGTGCTGGCAGGTTTTCTGGCACAGTGCGAATATAATGGTCAGCGGGTTTAGCGATATAGGCGGTATACGCAGTGTAGACAGCGGAAACTCCTGGAGCTATACCTGTAGCGGCATGAGCGTGAACTCGGTGTACAGGATAGCTGCAACACCGGGCGGCACTATGTTTGCAGGCACTGCAGGTATACACGATATGTACCAGAGTACCCGCCTGAAAGACGCACAGCTGGATGCCAGCGATGCCAGCGGCAAGATTATGTATTCGGTAAATGGTGGCGCCAACTGGTCGTTGGTTCATTCCTTCGGGCACCCTGTATTCTGGTTGGCAATAGACCCTAATGACAGTAATACGATGTATGCCAGCGTTATCAATCATGCAGGCTCCGGTGCGGCAGGAGGCATATGGATGACTTCCAACCTGAACGCGCTGGGTACCAGTACCTGGACTATTTTGCCCACACCAACCGGCACGGAGGGGCACCCGGCGAGCATCATTGTACTCAACGATGGCAAGGTCTTATGTACCTTTTCCGGCAGAATATCTTCAGGCTCCACATTTACGCCCAGCTCGGGTGTATTTTTGTATGATCCGGGTACTACTTCCTGGACCGATGTGAGCGACCCAGCCATGAAGTACTGGACAAAAGACATAGTATTGGACCCGACAGATGCCACACAGAATACGTGGTATGCCTGTGTGTTCACCAACTGGGGATCGACCTCTGCCAACCAGGGCGGCCTGTATAAAACGACCAACAGGGGCACATCCTGGACGAAACTCACCGGAACTACCTTTGCACGTGTAACCTCCATTACCTTCAACCCGTTAAACACAGCGCAGGCATACCTGACAACAGAAACGCAGGGATTGTGGGTAAGCAATAACATGACCGCTGCAACGCCTACCTGGTCTTTGGTTACTGCTTATCCTTTCCGCCAGCCTGAGCGCGTATACTTCAATCCGTTCAACCAGAGCGAAATGTGGGTGAGCAGTTTTGGAAATGGCATGAAGGTCGGCAACTCGTCTACTTCCACAGGTATGCCTGTGTTTGCCAATACATCAGCAGGGTTGTACGTATACCCTAACCCGGTAAAGAACACGCTGAATATTGTGCTACAGGCGCAAAAGCAGCAGGTGGTGTCGGTTTATAATATTACAGGCCAGGCTGCAGCAAGGATTATACCCGGTAGCAAAAAAGAACTGGAAGTGAATACAGATAGCTGGAAGCCCGGTATATACTTTGTGGAGTACTGTGGCGAGTCGGTGAAATTTATTAAAGAATAACGATTGTTTAGGTTCTGTTTTTGATCATGTATATTTGAGTGTGATCTTGCAAGAGGTCATTGCCGTGCATAAAATGTATAACAAGATGAAAAAATATGGTTACTTTCTTTCGGTTGTAGTAATGCTGTTTTGCAGCCTCACCTGCGGGGCGCAAAAACTGACAGTGGCTGTGGCCGCGAATATGCAGTACGTGGTGGAGGAACTGTTACCGATATTTAAAACAGAAACGGGTATAGATGTGGACCTTGTGGTAGGCTCATCTGGCAAGCTGGCTACGCAGATAACAGAGGGGGCGCCATTTGATGTCTTTATATCAGCAGATATGAAGTACCCGAACGAACTGTTTCATAAGGGGCTTGCTACTGTGCCTGCTAAGGAATATGCGCAGGGCAAGCTGGTTTTGTGGACCAACACGCATGGCATACAACCAACAGCGGATCTGAAAATATTATTGCAGAGTTCTATTGTAAAGATAGCTGTAGCCAATCCGAAAACAGCCCCTTATGGCGAGGCTGCTGAGCAGGCTATGAAATACTACAAGGTGTATACCCAGGTAAAGGATAAGCTGGTATATGGGGAGAGCATCGGGCAAACACAGCAATTCATAGACACTAAGGCCGCAGATATAGGCTTTATAGCCAAATCGCAGGTGCTAACGGATGAGATGATGGGTAAGGGTTTCTGGATAGAGGTAGACAAAAAGGCATACGCGCCAATAATGCAGGGAGCTGTGATATTAAAGCATGGGAAAATGACCAACGAATATGGCGCCAAGCATTTTTTTGAATTTCTTTTTACTACAGAAGCCAAAACTGTTTTTAAGAAGTATGGATATATAGTGAGCGCGAAATGACCGACTATCAACCTTTCCTGATCACCTTTAGGCTTGCGCTCATCACTACGGCTATACTGTTTATTGTTGCCATACCACTGGCCTATTGGCTGGCGCACAGCAGGAGCAAATTCAAATCAGTAATAGAAACGCTGGTGAGTATGCCACTGGTATTACCGCCATCGGTGCTGGGCTTTTATTTTCTTATCGCATTCGGGCCATCGCACGGGCTGGGGCAGTTCATAGAGCATTACTTCAACACACGGCTGGTGTTCTCTTTTGGCGGGTTGGTGGTTGCTTCTGTTATCTACAGCCTGCCCTTTATGGTGCATCCTATACAGGCCGGACTGGCGGGGCTTTCGCCGAATTTGAAGGATGCTTCTTTGTCGTTGGGCAAAAGCAAAACCGATACACTGCTTAAAGTATTGTTGCCGAGCATAAAACCCTCATTGCTTACCGGGCTGGTGCTTACCTTCGCGCATACGGTAGGCGAATTTGGCGTGGTGCTGATGATCGGCGGCAATATACCCGGCCAGACACGGGTTGCCTCCATTGCTATCTACGACGAGGTGGAAGCGATGAACTACCACAGCGCTAATATATATGCGGGCATATTGTTTGCCGTTACTTTTATTATACTGCTCACCGTATATTTTGTTAATCACCGCTACGCTATTACTAAAAACTTATGATCTCCTTTAGCATCAGCAAAGTGTTGCATACCGTGCAGGGCAAAGCCTTACTGGATGTGATGTGCGATATACAGCCAGGTGAACTGGTGGGGCTATACGGGGCATCAGGCGCAGGCAAAACAACGATACTAAGGATGCTCGCAGGGTTGTTGCTGCCGGATAATGGGCGCATAAGTGTGGGCGGCGATACGTGGTTAGATACTACTGCTGGCACGAACGTGGCGCCACAGAAAAGAAGCGCGGGCTTTGTGTTCCAGGACTATGCTTTGTTTCCCAATATGACGGTAAAGGGCAACCTGGCGTATGCCCTGCAAAAAGGGCAGCCCCCGGCGATAGTGGATGAATTGATGGATATCATGGAGCTGCGACAGCTTAGCGGGAGATACCCAGAAACGTTATCGGGTGGGCAGAAGCAGCGTGTAGCATTGGCGAGGGCATTGGTGCGGCAGCCGAAGTTGCTACTGCTGGACGAGCCGTTATCCGCATTGGATAACGAGCTGCGCTACCGGCTACAAGGCCATATTTTGCAGGCGCATAAACGCTATGGGCTAACAACTATATTGGTGAGCCACGATGTGCCAGAGCTATTCAGGATGGCAGGCAGGATATTGGTGCTGGAGCAGGGTAAGATAGTGAAGCATGGAACGCCACCGGAAGTATTCTTTAATGAACTGGCAGGTGGTGCGTTTCAACTGGTGGGTGATGTGGTTGATGTAAACACAGAAAGCAAACTAGTAGCTGTGTTGGTGTATGGTAATGTAGTAAAAGTAAAGGTTGCTGAAACAGAGCAATATAAACAGGGAGATAAGGTTTTGGTGTATAGTGATACGTTCGCCATTAAGAAGATGGCCTGAAAACAAGAAAGCAACTACCACGCGGTAATTGCTTTCTGAATTGACAAAAATGGATGGTCTTTATTTCCCGTAAACATAGTAGAAAGTCAAACGCCAAACAGCGTCAGTGCCCTTGTTGCCGCTTACGAGGTTGCTATAGGCATCGTTGGCCGCATTCTGGCTCAGTGCAGAGTTGTAGGTATTCAGCCAAAGGTTGGGCATGAAGTGTACATTCTTTACCGGTGTGTAGTCGAAGCCAAGTGTGACGAACTGTTGCTTTGTAGTAGGATCGTATGCAGGGGTTAAAGCGGTGTAGCTGCTGGTATTGTGTTCGTTTACGATATTGCTCAGATTGCCGCTGGGGTCGAAGTTGACGTAGCGTGCAAAGAAGCCGAGGCGTGCATTGCCTGCCTTGTCTGAAAGGATGCGGCCACGTACAAATACTGTAGCAGCCATTGCCTGCGTAGTC
>CAIVKT010000492.1 GCA_903906615.1 uncultured Bacteroidota bacterium
TAATTATATTTGTCAATGGCTTGCCTTTGGTAGTTATAGAGATAAAAAATGCCACGGACGAGAATGCTACCGTCAGAAATGCCTACGACCAATTACAGACATACAAACAAGCAATACCAACCCTATTCAACTACAACTGCATTCTGATTGCTACAGATGGGTGGTTTGCTAAAGCCGGTACTATTACGAGTGAGTGGAGCCGATTCAGCACATGGAAAATCCCGCCTGCCAATACTTTTGCCCATTTGGGTGTAGCCGGAGAGGAGCTCGATCCGTCTATCGTTTCAGAACCAGATAGCACTTATCATTCCACATTATTCACAAAACAACCATCCAATATAGAAATGGATGTTGTGTTGAAAGGCATGTTGGAAAAGAAAACACTGGTAGATTTAATCAGGTACTTTATCGTATTTGAAAAAACAAAGGATAAGACCGTTAAAAAGATTGCTGCCTATCACCAATACTATGCAGTGAACAAGGCAATACAATCAACAGTAAAAGCTGCATCATTAATTGGCGACAAACGGGCGGGTGTTGTATGGCATACACAAGGTAGCGGCAAGAGTTTGAGCATGGTTTTTTATGCGGGTAAAATGGTAATAAACCCGCAACTCAATAACCCAACAATTGTAATACTGACAGATCGTAACGATTTAGACCAGCAACTTTTTGAAACATTCAGTAATTGCCAGCAATTAATAAGGCAGTCACCAGTGCAGGCAGAAACCCGCAGCAATTTGCAGAGCCTTTTGTCAGTGGCTTCAGGTGGTGTGGTATTTACAACTATCCAGAAGTTTATGCCTGAAGAAAAAGGCGGCATATACCCGAAACTTTCTGACCGCCGGAATATAGTTGTAATTGCAGATGAAGCTCACCGCAGCCAATACGATTTCATTGATGGTTACGCTCGAAACATGAGGGATGCTTTACCGAATGCATCGTTTATAGGCTTCACTGGCACTCCCATAGAAAAAGAAGATAAGAATACCCAAGCCATTTTTGGCGACTATGTAGATATATATGATATTCAGCAAGCGGTAGAAGACGGTGCTACAGTTCGTATTTTTTATGAAAGCCGTTTAGCCAAAATTGAGCTGGATCCCGAAGAACAAAAAATAATTGACCAGCGGATTGAAGAAGTAACAGAGGAAGATGAATTAACGGAGCGCCAGCAACGCTTTGCAAAGTGGACGCAGCAGGAAGCCATTGTTGGAAGCGACAAAAGACTAAAGCAGGTGGCTGCCGATATCGTAAAGCATTTTGAGCAGAGGAGTGAAGTGTTTGACGGTAAGGGAATGATAGTATGTATGAGCCGCCGGATATGCGTGGCCCTACATGACGAAATAATAAAAATACGCCCTGAATGGTATAATAAGGAAGATGATAAAGGAGCTATCAAAGTAATTATGACGGGCTCATCGTCCGATTCGCTAGACTGGCAAGAGCATATCAGGAACAAGCCAAGAAGAAAAGCAATTGGAGATAGATTAAAAGACCCGAAGGATGGCTTAAAGTTGGTACTTGTCCGTGATATGTGGCTTACAGGCTTTGATGCACCTTGTTTACATACTCTTTATGTAGATAAGCCCATGACCGGGCATAACCTGATGCAAGCTATTGCAAGAGTAAACCGGGTTTTTAAAGATAAGGAAGGCGGATTGATAGTAGATTATTTAGGTATAGCTCAAGATTTAAAGAAGGCATTAAGCATTTATACTTCCAGTGGCGGGCAAGGCAAAATTGAATTTGACCAGGAAGAAGCAGTTGATAAAATGGAGGAACTGTATAGCATTGTCGTTGACCTGTTTGATAAGTTCGACTATAAAAGGTTCTTTGGGTTGCAGCCAAGGGAAAAGCTGTCGTTTCTACTAGATGCCACGGACTTTATTTTGGATTTAGACAGGGGGAAAGAGCGGTTCAGTAATAATGTCGGCAACCTGTCCAAAGCCTTTGCCATTTCCGTGCCTAACCCCAGAGCATTAGCCATAAGAGATGATCTGAGTTTCTTTCAGGCAATAAAAGCAAGAATATCCAAGCTCCGGGAAAGCAATAAGAAACGCAGTGATGAGGAGGTAGAAACAGCCATAAGGCAAATAATTTCTAATGCCTTAGTATCAACCGAGGTGATAGACATATTTCAAGCCGCAGGTTTGCAAAACCCTGAAATATCCGGTTTAAATATACTATCAGATGAATTCATGGCAGAGTTGAAAAACATGCCGAGAAAGAATCTGGCGCTGGAGCTATTGAGGCGGTTGCTTAATGATGAAATTAAAAAACGTTCATCAAGAAATATAATCCAAAGTAAGAAGTTCTCTGAAATGCTTGCCGATGCTATAAAACGCTACCAAAACAACGCAATAAGCGCAGCGGAGATAATTGAGGAATTGATAAGGCTGGCAAAGGTTATTAAACAAGCCGATCAACGTGGCGAAGACCTGAAACTTGACTTCAGGGAACTGGCATTTTATGATGCATTAGAGGTAAGCGATAGCGCAGTAAAGGTTTTAGGAGATGATATACTGAAAACTATTGCA
>CAIVKT010000493.1 GCA_903906615.1 uncultured Bacteroidota bacterium
CGTAGTCTGTGTCTTGTTCTTCCTGCATCTTCCTGAACATATTGCCGATGAATTGATTTTGCTCTTCGCTCACATAGAATATGGGTGTGCCCCCTATACGGAACAAGGGCGATTGCTGCAGGCTATCCGATCGGTCGTGCGATTTTAAAAACTCCTCAGTAAACACACAGGACAATCCATTCTGCTCTGCTGATAACATCTCCCAAGAGTAAGGGATACGTGGATTGCCAAAGAACAATATGGTGCCATCGGCCTCATAGCTTTTATCGGCATAGTGAATGATGTTGCGGCCCGTTACCAGGCATATCTTATAGAAGTCCCTGCGGCTATAGGCAGGCGTGGCATTCAACGCAGGCGCTATCTCATATGCTTTAAACCCCTTCAGCTTCAGATCGCCCATTTTAAAATCGGTGGCCGCACCTACTATATTTACACTCATCTTGCAAAATTAAGGAAATCAAACAATACGATCTTTAATACGCGCATGATTTTGTCGCCCATATGCTTTTGTTATACCAGCAGGAAGTATCTACACTGGCATTTAGCTTTAAAATAGCATCATGAAAAGCACAAACAACAATGCCACGCATTGTGGCGTGGCATTGTCTATAAAAACTCAAATAAAAATTACAAATTTCCCCTCTTAGCCTGCTCGCGCTCAATGGATTCGAAGAGAGCCTTGAAGTTGCCAGCGCCGAAGCTCTGCGCGCCCTTGCGCTGTATGATCTCGAAGAACAGCGTTGGGCGGTCTTCTACCGGCTTGGTGAAGAGTTGTAACAGGTAGCCTTCTTCATCACAGTCTACCAATATGCCCAGTTCCTGTAGCGGCGCTATATCTTCGTCTATCTTGCCTACACGGTTGGGCAGGTCTTCGTAGTAGGCGCTTGGTGGCGCATCAAGGAATTCCACACCGCGTGATTTCAGGTCGCGCACAGTGGCTACAATATCGTGCGTGGCTATGGCCACGTGCTGCACGCCTTCGCCCTCATAAAAATCAAGGTATTCTTCTATCTGCGATTTCTTCTTTCCTTCGGCAGGCTCATTGATCGGGAATTTCACAAAGCCATTGCCGTTGCTCATTACCTTGCTCATCAGCGCAGAGTATTCGGTATTGATCTGTTTGTCGTCGAACGAGAGGATGTTCACAAAGCCCATCACATCTTCATACCACTTGATAGTAGGGTTCATGCGGTTCCAGCCCACATTGCCCACGCAATGGTCGACATACAGCAGACCTGCTTCCTTGGGGTTGTAGCTGCTTTTCCATTCCCTGTAGCCCGGCATAAAGATGCCTTTATAGTTCTTCCGCTCTACAAACAGGTGTATGGTTTCTCCATAGGTGTATATGCCGCTCATGCGCACTTCGCCGTTATCATCGCTGATAGTCTTAGGCTCCATGTACACTTTTGCGCCACGCTTTACGGTTTCTTCAAATGACTTGTAGGCATCGTCTACCCATAGCGCCAGTATCTTCACGCCATCGCCATGCAGTTTGATGTGATCGGATATAGGGCTATTGGAATTGAGTGGCGAGGTAAGTATCAGGCGTATCTTGCCCTGCTGCAATACGTAAGATGCACGGTCGCGCACGCCTGTCTCCGGCCCTGCATACGCCAGCGACTGAAAGCCGAAAGCTGTTTTATAAAAGTGGGCAGCCTGCTTGGCATTGCCTACATAAAACTCTATATGGTCGGTGCCATTGATCGGTAAAAAGTCTTTTGCC
>CAIVKT010000494.1 GCA_903906615.1 uncultured Bacteroidota bacterium
ACTTATGGTACACGATGGCGAGCTGGCCGAACCGGTGATCGTGGCTATGGTGGGGGGCGTAATGGCCCAGCTGCCGCCGGTGGTCGCATTGGCAAGGATGGTCGTGTTATGCACGCACAGCCCGGTGCTGCCCGTGATCGGCGTTGATGGGTTGATGAGCAGGGTACGGTTCACCGTGCAGCTGCCTATCGCATATGTGATGGCCGCTGTGCCGGTGTTGATACCCAGTACGCTGCCCGTGGTGCCATCTATACTTATATTACTGCTGGTAGTGCTCCATGCTCCCCCGCTGGTTCCGTTCGTTTCTATGATGGTTGCACCCTGGCATACAGAGGAAGGTCCGCCGATCGCTGTGGGCGCGGTGTTGACCGTTACTGTATCATTTGTCGAGCAGCCGCCGGTGCTGTAGTTGACGTATGCTGTGCCTGCCGCTATGCCCATCACCACACCGGAGGTGCTTATCGTACCTGTTGTGGTCGGGGTGATGCTCCACGTGCCACCGGTGGTGGCATCGGTGAGCGAGGTGGTCGTACCCATACAGATCGTAGTGCTGCCCAGGATGGCCGCGGGCGCCGCGCTGACAACTACAGCTTTTGTAACGGTACAGCCGCTGCCCAGTGAGTAGGTGATCATAGCTGTGCCGCTGCCGCTGCCCGATACAATACCGCTCAGTGAGCCTACTGATGCTGATGAAGATGCTGTGCTCCACAAGCCGCCACCTACGGTGTCTGTAAGGGTGATGGCTGCACCTGCGCATACGCCCGAAGGCCCGGTGATGGCTGTAGGCGATAAGCTGACGGTTACTGTGGTGGTTACCGGGCAGCCTGCCGTTGACGTAAAGGTGATATTGCTGGTACCGGTAGCTATGCCGGTTACATTGCCTGTCGTAGCCCCTATCGTGGCTACGCCTGTGCTGCCGCTCAGCCAGGTGCCGCCGCCGCTCTCGGTGAGAGTAATGTGCGCACCTACGCATAAGGCCGATGGGCCGCCGGGCAGTGGTGGTGTAGGATTGATGGTGACTGTAGCTGTGCGATAGCAGCCGGTCGGTAAGGTATACGTTATCGTTGGTGTGCCTGCGGTGGTGCCTGTTACTACGCCTGTCGCGCTCCCTACACTAACCGCTCCCGAACTCCACACTCCTCCCGTAGGGCCGCTGAGGGTGATGCTGCCGCCGGGGCAGATGCTGCTCCCGATAGCTATCGGGACCGGTAGCGGGTTTACGGTAATGATAGCCGTAGCACTGCAACCCGCACCGGCTGAGTAAGTAACTATTGCTGTGCCTGCACTTACTCCTGTTACCACGCAAGATGGTGAGCTTGTAGAACCGGCTATGGTTATAGCCCCGCTGCCGCTGCTCCATGTACCGAGGCCGCCATCGGTAAGGGTAGTGCTATCGCCAGGGCATACATATAATGTGCCGCCTATGGCCGGCATAGAGGTGCTTACGGTTACTGTTTTAACAGCCACACAACCCGTGGCCGTGGATGTATAAGTGATGATACCCGTACCTGTGCTGATGCCCGACACTACGCACGATGCCGAACTCGCAGTACCACCTATGCTTATTGCAGCGCCGGTGCCTGCCCACATACCTCCGCCTGTTTCTGTTTCTGTTATCGTTTGGCCCACGCATACTGCTGTGGGGCCGCCTATAGCAGGCGGCAGCGCAAATACCGCTATACTGCGGCCAACCGCGCAGCCTGTGGGCAGTGTATAAGACACTATGCCCGTGCCTGCAGCCAAGCCCGTTACCACGCAGGATAATGAGCCTGTGGAACCTATGCTCACCGCACTCCCTGCCGAACTCCATACTCCCCCCCCGCTCTCCGACAAAGTCGTGGTGTTGCCCACGCACATACTGCTTGCCCCGCTTATGGCCGCTGGCAGCGTGTTCACGGTTACTGCCACTTTAGAGGTGCAGCCCGTGCTTATGGTGTAGCTGACGGTGGCTGTGCCGGCCGCCACGCCGTTTACCCTGCCACCCGTCGTTATGGTAGCCGTAGTGGCGGGCGTTATGTACCACGCGCCGCCGGTAGTAGCATCGGCCAGCGCAGTGCTGCTGCCCGCGCATACCTGCAGGGTGCCGGTAATGCCCGCAGGGGCTGCCAGCACGGTTATATGCACCTCTTCTGAGTCGGTGAGCAGGCCGTCTGATACCTGTACTTTAAAAGAATCGTTGCCTGTATAGCCGCCGGTGGGTGTGTAGTACATGCCCGCAGGCAGCACGGTGCCGCCTGTAGAGGTAGCTGTGCCCGTGCCCGCTATTGTGCCATGCACAGGCGCTGCCAGCACGCTCCAGGTCTCTGTTTGCCCGGCATCGGTATCAGTTACTGCCAGCGGGCTTATGAGGGTATCCATGCTGGTATTGCCGCATACCGTAAGGCTGGCGCTATGCCCATGCACAAAGTGCGGTGGAAAGTTTTGAAAGGTTATCTTGCGTATGCGGTTATTGGTGCGGTCGCATACATACAGGTTACCCGCCGCATCCATAACCGTACCTACCGGGTCTATTCTTGCATTTACAGCCAGCCCACCATCTCCGGGATATGTGCCAGAAATAACGTTTCCAGCTATAGTATATATAATGCCTGTAGTATTCACTTTGCGAACTGTGCCGACATCATCCGATATATAAAAATTCCCAATACTGTCTATTGATACGAAAGTAAGTGAGAAAAATTTTGCGGCTGTTGCCGGCCCGCCATCACCACTCGTTCCTGCGCTATCGCCGATACCAGCCACGGTGGTAATAATACCCGCCGTATTTACTTTACGTAGGCAATTATTACCAAAATCAGCAATGAACATATTTCCTGCATGGTCAAAAGACAAACTCCATGGCCACTTTAATCCTGCTGCTGTAGCAGGGCCGCCATCGCCTGCATAGCCGCGTGTTCCTCCCACTCCCCCGGCAAAGTCACTAACGATACCTACTGTATTAATTTCCACGACACTACTATCTGAGGTGGTATATACATTGTCACTTCTATCAATAGCCAACCCATACAAATCATAACCAAACCGGACAATCGTGGTGATGATTCCTGATGTGTCTACTTTTCGGATACCTCCATCTCCCCAATCTGCAATATACAAATTGCCAATGCTGTCTATAGCTAAAGATGTAGGGTACCCCAGTTCAGCTGCTGTGGCAGCCCCCCCATCTCCGTTAGCCCTACTAGGAGATTCTGGCGTACCATTGCCGACTACGGTTGTGATGATTCCTGCGGTGTCTATCTTTCGTATCCGGTTATTGTACTGGTCTGAGAAATAAATATTGCCATGCCTATCCAACACTATGTCATAGGGCATGTTAACCTGGGCCGCAGACGCAGGTCCGCCATCCCCGCTAAAGCCAGCCGTGCCATTGCCGCATATGGTATGGATAATACCTGTTTGCGCCCGCACACATATGCAGGGCAGCAAAATAAGGAGAATTATGTACCCAATTATTTTCATAGTAGGTAGGCTTATTATAAAGTTACAAAAAGTGGACTATCTGTAAGCCCACTTTTTGTATTAATAAGTGATTGTGGTAGAAGTAGAAACTGGTAACATACACGAATTTGCATACGTGCAGCTAATAGTAACCGTTGTTGCGGTAATTGCGGGTAGTGAAAAATGCACTTCAAACAAAGGATTCGTAGTTGAACCTACAGCTGTAGTTATGATCTGCGCAGAGGCGCTTAATGAGTATAAGAAAACCAGTGACAATGCCAGCAGGCATATTCTTTTTGCGGATGCAATTCCAGATAGGGATAGAGCGTATAAAGAATTGATCATTCTAATTAATTTTAGAGGTAAGGGCATTATTGTTGATACACATCTTTAGCCATTTTTTAACAATAACTCCAAACCATTAGTAAAAGGTAAAACCTAACAATATAAAAATATGAAATAAACCCGAAAATATACCTGGTTTCATTAGAAAAAATAGCTCAAAACATAACTTATACATAAATACTAATTGAGTTAATACAGTAGAGAATGATGAGCGATTATCAATTATTGCCTAAGAAAAGTATCTTGCATCCTCATTCAGCAAAACACAGAATAATGAAAAAAGGACTACTCACACTCATTGCAATTTCTGCGCTTACCTTATCCGCTTTTGCACAAAAGAATAAGATAAAGATAGAGACGAACTACGGCACTATAACCGTAATGCTGTACGACAACACCCCGCTGAACACTGCCAACATGGTGAAGCTGGCCAAAGAGCATTATTACGACAGCACTCTCTTTCACCGCTGCATCCCTAAGTTCGTGATACAGGGCGGCGACCCGAAATCGAAGACGGCAAAGCCGGGCGACATGCTGGGCAATGGCGAGCTGGGCTACCGTGTACCTGCCGAGATCAATGATGCCGATTTTCATAAGCGTGGCGCACTTGGCGTAGCCCGCGACAATAACCCGGATAAGTCAGGCTCGGCCTGCCAGTTCTATATAGTAGTGGGCAAGCCCTGCACTGATGCCGAACTGGATAAAGTGGCTGCGCAAAGCGGCCGCAAATACAGCCCGGAGCAGCGCGAAGTATACAAGACAATTGGCGGAACGCCGCACCTGGATGGTGGTTATACCGTATTCGGCGAGGTGATAGACGGTATGGATGTGGTAGACAAGATAGCGAACGAGGCCCGCGACCACAACGACCGACCCACTACAGATGTGCGCATGATCAGCGTACGCGTGATGAAGAAGAAAAAGAAATTCCTGTTCTTTTAATTTCAAAAAACAGATCCGATAATGCCTCCCTTTAGCGTAGGGCTGTAAAAGTAAAAGCCCATGCTACACAGCACGGGCTTTCTACTTTTTTATTTTTGTTTCTTACGTTTTTAAGATATTTTTTCAACCTGCGAGTAGTTCAGTTCTACCGGTGTAGCGCGGCCAAAGATCTTCACCACCACCTTCAATTTCTTCTTCTCGTGGTTGATCTCTTCTACAGTACCGTTGAAATCGTTGAACGGACCATCTACTATCTTCACGGTCTCGCCCATGATGTATGGTTCTGCGTAGCTGATGCCATTCTCGCTTACTTCATCCATCTTACCGAACATCTTGTTCACTTCCGATTTGCGCAGCGCGGTAGGATGCTCCTTGCCCAGGAAGTGGATAACACCGGTAACATTCTTTATGGCGTGGATGATGTCATCGGTAAGCTTGCCATGGTTGGCTTCCAGCAATATGTAGCCGGGGAAGAGTGTTTTTTCCCTCAGCACTTTTTTGCCTGCTACCACCTTGAACACCTTTTCAATAGGGCAAAGTATCTGCACCACAGAGTTGGTCCAGTTATTGATCTTTACCTCTTTGTCGAGATATTCCTTCACCTTGCGTTCCTTGCCACTGATCACGCGGATCACGTACCACTTGGTTTCCAGTGCGGGCTTTACTACTTCGGGGGTTGCACCGCCTGTAGCGCCTGATTCGATAGTATTTTCCATCCTTACTTACCCAAAATGTTATAGATAAACTCCAATACGTTCTTTGAAACGAAATCCATGCCGAAGACAACAGTGGTAACAAGGCCCAGCGCTATGAGCACGATCACCGTTGTTTGCTGTAATTCTTCCCATGTAGGCCAGGTGACCTTGTGGATCAGCTCGTCATAAGCTTCCTGGATATAACTTCCGAATTTGCTCATAATAATTTCTTTTGGGGCTAAATGACCAATAAGCAAAAGGATACCTCTTACTTATTAACCGGCTAACCGATTAATTCTAAAATGACAGCACGGGCACTAGGATTCGAACCTAGATCGAAGGTTTTGGAGACCTTAATTCTGCCGTTGAACTATGCCCGTATTCCTCCTCCATTGCAACGGCTCCGGTGGATATAAATCAAAAAGTCAAAAAGTAAAACCTTTTGACTTTTTCATTGCGGATAGCAAAGGTAACATAATCTTTTGAAAAAAACATTAAATTTTGCTGCCTATAGGCCCATCAGGCGAATTTTGTTTGGAGGCAATTTACCAGCGCCTGCACATCAGCCTCCGTATTATAAAAATGCGTGCTAATGCGCAAAAAGCCATTGCGCTGGGTCACAATTATATTATGTTGCTTTATATGATCGCCAAGCCCGTTCTCATCCACCAGGTATATGATGGGCGAGCGATGGGCCATGGTATGGTTGCCCAAAAGAGTTAGCGGCAGGCCTTTTATCCCGTTGAGCAATAGCTCCGCCAGTTGCAGGTTGTGCTGCTCTATCCAGGCCATACCCAACCCATTCTTATGCTGCATGGCAGCTGCAAGCAGTGTAAGGCCAAACATATTGGGGTGACCGGGTTCGTAGCTTTGTGCCGACGGCGTATAGCCCATCACACCATCCACCATTTTATAACTGTTGTGGCCACCCACTACCGGCGGATATTTTGCGAGAAAGCTACCTGCCATATATAATATGCCTGTGCCAAAGCCCGCATTCATCCATTTGTAGTTGCTGGCGGCAAATACATCAATATTCAATTCGGCCAGGTTGATCGTGCAGGCACCCATGCTTTGCGTGGCATCCACAAAAAACAAAACGCCATGCGCCCTGCACAGGTCGCCAATCTCTTTGAGGTCTATTTTGTACCCGGAGCTCCACTGCACATGGCTCAATGCTACAATGTCCACCTTGTTATTACAGATGGCATCGCGTACTGCGTCAATCTCCATATTAAACCCATCAGGTGCATCCACCCATGTTATCGCAAACTTATTTATGCGGAAAGGCTCAACGAAAGAAGGATAGTCGCGCGCATACAGCAATACCCGCTCCGTGCCTTTGAGCGATTGTATGATACCATTCATACCCCACGAAAAATTGGGCACCATGGCTACATTTGTGGCAGGCGCGCCAATAAAATCTGCTATCACCTGCCTGATGCGGCCTTCTTCATTAGTCCGCCATTCTTCAGAGCGGGTGCTGCTGTTGGTTTCAAAAGAGGCGTACAACTGAGTAGCAGCCGCTACTGTTGCCGGCGCTACAAGGCCGCAGGAGGCGGTGTTGAGGTATATTTGTGTCGAAGATGTTTCCACTATGATCTAATTTAGCGCAAATATCATTTAATTCATCAAAACATAGCAGAATACCCAATGATCCTGACACAAAAAACCGCCCCGATATTCTCGGGGCGG
>CAIVKT010000495.1 GCA_903906615.1 uncultured Bacteroidota bacterium
AAGCAGGCAATCCTTTCGGACGAACAATTATTGGTAACGATAGGGGAGGTGACCACGATAGTGGCACAGGCATTTGCCAATGGCAATAAGGTGCTTTTCTGCGGCAATGGCGGCAGCGCAGCCGATGCCCAGCACCTGGCCGCAGAGTTCAGCGGCAGGTTCTATACCGACAGGGATCCTTTGCCATCGGAAGCCCTGCACTGCAATTCTTCGTATATGACTGCAGTAGCTAATGATTATGGCTACGATGTGGTGTACAGCCGCATAGTGAAAGGGACGGGAAAGCCGGGCGATGTACTGGTAAGCTTAAGTACCTCGGGCAATTCTGTTAATATTATAAAGGCAATGGAGCAGGCTAAAGAGCTTGGTATGATTAATGTAGGATTAACAGGAGAAACAGGCGGCAAAATGAAAGCCCTTTGCAACCACCTGATCAACGTGCCCAGCAAGGACACGCCGAGGATACAGGAGTCGCACATCATGATCGGGCATATCATTTGCCAATTAGTGGAACAGGAATTATTTAAAAATTAAACAAAATGGACCTCTTAAATACTAAACCCGAAATTGACCAGAGCTGGACCTTATTTTTGGACAGGGATGGTGTTATTAATGTTGAATCAGTCGGTTCTTATATCACTTCCTGGAGCGAATTTACCTTCCATGAGGGCGTGTTGGATGCTTTACGCTCTTTGAGCGGTGTATTTGGACGTATCGTAGTCGTATCTAACCAGCGTGGGGTAGGCAGGGGTATTATGACCCTTGAAGCGCTCCGCGAGATCAATACTAACCTGAAAGCGGCTGTGGCAGCAAATGGCGGCCGTATAGACAAGGTATACAATGCGACAGCTGTGCTGGATGAAGACCACAATCGCAAGCCTAATACCGGCATGGGCATGCAGGCACAGGAAGACCTGCCCGAGATAGACTTTAAAAAGAGCGTGATGGTAGGCAACAGCCTGAGCGATATGGAGTTTGGCAAAAGGCTGTCTATGCACACTGTGTTCCTCACTACCAAGCACGAGCCTTTCTCCCTGCCTAACGATCTTATAGATGAGCAGTATAGCTCGCTACAGGTATGGGCGAACAGGGTGGTGCCGCAACTTGTGTGAAAATTCCAAATTCCAGAGGCCAAAAACCAAGATCCAAAATCCATTACGATAGCTTTGTAATGGAATTCTGCGATAAAATAATGAGCACGCATTTATTTGTGTGCTTTTTTTGTGCATATATTTGAGTGTTGAAAGAAACTTAAATGAGAAAAACATCGAGCTATATATTGCTGATTGGTTTTTTTACCTTCCTGCTTGGCAGGTTATTTTCTGTGTTCCATATGCACGAGGCGGGGCGGTATTTTTCTTTATGGGCTGTTTTTTTAGTGATGATAGGTCTGTTTATGCGGTTGTTCATACCGAATGCCCCGGGCATGTGGACATCTTACAGGCTTTCTTTTCAACGCTTATACCGGTTCAGTCACCGGGCTATTGATCTTGGTGCGTTATTCCTGTTCGCCGGCCTGCTGGGCAAAATAATGCATTATTCAGGCTCAGAACTGACCATGCAATTCGGATTGGTTGTTTTTGTAGTTGGTTGCGCATGCCTCGGCGTTGTATTATCTACGAAGAACAGGTTTTTTGTTGACTCTCCTGCGGATGCCTTGTTAAGCGGTGCTGACCTGGAGAAATATGCCGGAATATACGCATGTAAGGAGTTGATGACCGAAATAGCCATTACGGTGGTTGATAATCATTTGTTCGGGCAGATGAAGGGGCAAGGAGTGTTCCGGTTATCTGCTGTTAAA
>CAIVKT010000496.1 GCA_903906615.1 uncultured Bacteroidota bacterium
AACCAGGTAGAGTATGACTTCGTAGTTCGCCCCGGCGGCAATGTGGCTGATATACGCATAGCTTATGATGGCGCAACAGCGCTGGGTATCAACGGTGATGGCAGCCTGTATGCCAATACCCCAATGGGCAATGTAGCAGAAAAAACACCTGTGGCTTTTGAAACCGCTACAGGCAAAACAGTCGCATCTCGCTTTGTATTGCACGACAATGTAGTAAGCTTTGCCACAGCCCCGCACAGCGGCGCGCTCACCATAGACCCCACTTTATCATGGAGCACCTATCTGGGCGGCGCAGGCGAAGATGAGATCACAGGCGTGGCTGTGAGTGGCGGCAATACTTATGTTTGCGGCTTCACTGCCAGTAACGGACTGGCTACTTCAGGCGCTTACCAAACTGCATTTGGCGGTGGTACTTTTGATGCCTTTGCAGCCAAGTACAACAGCGCAGGCATACTGCAATTCTGTACTTACTTTGGCGGCACTGCTGCCGACCAGGCCACCAGCATAGCATTAGATAATACCGGCGCTAACTTTTATGTGGCCGGCAACACAGCTTCCGCAGGCGCTACTTTAGCCTCAGCCGGGGCTTACCATACTGTAAACGAAGGTGGCGTTACCGATGGCTTCCTCCTGAAACTGAGCGCTACCACCGGCCTGCGCCAGTGGAGCACCTTCTATGGCGGCACAGGTACCGATGTGATCAATGGCGTAGCCACTGATGCTTCCAACAATGTATACATCACCGGCCAAACAGCCAGCACCACACTTATTGCCTCTTCGGCAACTGTGTACCAGCGCACCCTCAGCGGCACTAATGATGCGTTTATTGCGAAATTCAATGCGGCAGGCACTATACAATGGTCTACCTACTATGGTGGCACCTCGCAGGATAACGGCCTGGGCATTACCTGCGATGCCAGCAGCAATGTGATCATAACCGGGCAAACGAATAGCACGATCAGCATAGCCTCTGCCGGCGCTTTCCAAACTGCGCTGAGCGGCACTAATGATGGCTTTATTGCCAAGTTCAATACCTCAGGCACGAGGGTGTGGGGCACTTATGTAGGCGGCACCGGCTCTGAACAGGCCAACCATGTAGCCTGCAATACGACCAACAACAGCATCGCTATCAGCGGCAACACTACCAGCGCCACGGGCCTTGCCAGCACAGGCGCTTACCAAACCACCTATGGCGGCGGTGTGCAGGATGCCTTCCTGGCTGATTTCGACTCTACCGGCGCACGCAACTGGGCAACTTATTACGGAGGCACCTCGCTCGACTATGGCCAGGCTGTATGCTTCGACGCGCATGGCGATGTCATCATGGCCGGTGGCACATTCAGCGCCACAGGTATATCCAGCGCATCAGGCTACCAGCCTGCTATTGCCGGCGACTATGATGCCTTTGTTACTAAGTTCACAGCGCTGGGCCAGCGCATATGGGGCACCTACTATGGCGGCACATTGTACGACTATGCTAATGGCGTAGTAAGCGATGCCAACGATAAAATAACTATAGCTGGCTATACCACCAGCACCGCAGGCATAGCTACCTCAGGCACCAGCCAAACCACTTATGGCGGCGGTATATACGATGGCTTTATAGCACAGTTCAATTCAGACCTCATCGTACTGCTCAATACACCATTTACGGATACACTGGCCTGCGCCGGTGGCACATTCCTGGTGCCCTATACCGTATATCCATCCACATCGGCTTTTACTGCGGGCAATGTATTCACCGTGCAGCTTTCTAATGCGGCAGGCAGCTTTGCTACTCCCGTTTCTATCGGTTCTTTGTTAGCTACCGGCTCCGGCACTGTTACCTGCACCATACCGGCGCTTACTGCCACAGGCACAGGCTACCGTATACGCATTGTGGCCAGCACACCTTCATTTACATCGCCCGATGATTTTTACAACATACACATCGTCAACTCTATCTCTGCCAGCACGGCATCGGCAGTTACACCTACCTGCGTAGGCCAGACGATATACCTGTTCGATACAGCGCCTTACACCATTGCTACTTATAGCTGGACAGGCCCTGCAAGCTTTGCATCTGCTGCACAAAACCCCACAAGGCCCTCTGCAACGCTTACATATGCAGGCACCTACACTGTAACAACGGTGCATAACGGTTGCCCGGCAGCTTCCTCTACTGTAGATGTTGTTGTTAACTCTGTTATACCACCGGCTCCTGCCCCAACCGCAGGCGTAGGCTGTGCAGGTAGCAACATCACACTTTTCGCTAACCCGGATACTACCGCGCCACTTACCTTTGCATGGGTAGGGCCAAACAGCTTCACCTCCTCTTTACAAAACCCTACTGTACTGTCTTCCACCACAGCAAACACAGGTGACTACTTTGTATCTGATACGCTGGATGGCTGCCCATCTGCACAAACCTATGTGCATGTAAATGTGTTGCCGATCATACCTGTTTCGTTAACAATAACCGCTTCGCCCGGCAATACCATATGCGCCGGTTCTTTGGTGAGCTTTGCGGCAGCACCGGTGAATGGCGGCATCACCCCTACTTACCAATGGATGGTCAATTCAGCGCCTGTAGTTGGCGCTGTATCAAGTACATGGGCAACCTCTACACTCGCCAACCTGGATGACGTGTATTGCATCATGCACAGCGATGTGGTTTGCCCATCACCAATACAGGACACCAGCAACAAGATCATTATGGATGTGATCGACAACTCGCCTGCGGTATATATCTCGGCAAGCCCCGGCATATATGTAAGCCCCGGGTCGTCTATCACCTTTAGCTCTACTACCTACAATGTAGGTACCGGCGGCACCTACCAGTGGTTCCTCAACGGTGTTGCCGTTGCCGGCGCTACCAACAGCACCTACGTGCTGTCCGGCGTCAATACGGCATACACTGTGAGCCTGCAGGCTACCAGTACCCTCAACTGCGCAGTACCCAACTATGGCACCAGCAACACCCTGCATGTAGGCACCAACGTAGGCGTGGCCAATGTAACTGCCGCACTGGACAATATCGCATTGTACCCTAACCCCAACAATGGCACGTTTACAGTGAAAGGAGCAGTTGCAGGCAGCAGCACATCAGCTATAGACCTCGAAGTGACCAACATCCTCGGCCAGGTGATCTATACAGGCCAGGCGGGCATCAGCCAGGGCATTATGGATAAAAACACGGCATTACCCGCAGTTGCAGATGGCATTTACTTCCTCCGCATCACACAGGATGGCGCCAGCAAGATCATGCGCTTCTCGGTACAACACTAATAAAACAACAGCTATTCTTTATTACTTGCCCCGGCCCGCAGCCGGGGCAAGCTTTTTGTATGAATAGCTTAATAAATGTCATTCTCCGTTATCGAACGACAACAATATCATCGTGAGCCTGTCGAACAACAACACTGTCATCGTGAGCCTGTCGAACGACAACTTATTCCTCGCCCGCCGAAGCTTCAGCGAAGGAGGGAACCTTTTAACTAATTAACCAATTAACCTATTAACTAATTACCTTTACCATATGGATGAAATGACAACAGTAACCGAAGTAATAGCCCACCTGCGCAAAGAAGGCTATCTACAGGATTTTAACCTGCAACAAAATTGCCTCGTATGCAGCGATGGTGGCTACAGTGTTTTTCACAACGAATTTGTGATAGACAAAGTATACCGTTTTGAAGGCGACAGCGATCCTGCAGATGAAGCCACTGTATACGCCATATCCAGCCCCAAGTACGGCATCAAAGGCATATTGGTGAACGGCGCAGGCATTTATACCGATGGGCTTACCGACGAAATGCTGGACACACTACAGATGAACAAAAACAAATAACGCTATGCAAAGCTTCAGCGAAATAATCAAATCAGAGAAGCCCGTGCTGGTAGACTTCACCGCTACCTGGTGCGGCCCATGCAAAATGATGGCGCCCATACTGCACGAAGTAAAGACTGCCATAGGCGACAAAGCCACCATCATCAAAATAGACGTGGACAAGAACCCCGAAGTATCCGGGCAATTCCAGGTGCAGAGTGTTCCCACGCTCATTATCTTCAAACAAGGCAAAGTAATGTGGCGCCAATCGGGAGTCGTACAGGCAAAAGAATTACAGCAGGTTTTGAATAACGCAATTTTGATCTAAGGGCAATATTGCTCAGATGAAGTATAAACATACTACACATATAATTAGTGTGTTGCGAAAGAATTTTGAACCTACTTTTTATTTGTTTCAAACATCTTTAGGGTGTACCATTTATCCCCTTCGTAATGTATGTAAACAGTAATGTGTTTTGCAGCATTAGTAAGGTATGCTGATTGATCTTGCATCTCCGGTTGCTGTCTCAACCTCCTTTCCAATGTATTCATTGCTCTCGTTGAACTCTTGTTATACACATACCCCGCCGATTTCAGTTGTGCAATGATCTTATCTTCCAGTTCGTATTCGTGAACTCTTAACGTAATGCTACTGATCTTTTTATCAGCATGGAATTCTGCTGTTACAAAACCTTCTGATTTCAGTCTTTTGAAAACAACACTGTCATATACCTCATTATCCGGCTTACCGTATTCATAGGTTAATTCAAATTCAGGAATATCATGTTCTTGTGTCTTGTCGTTGTATTCATAATAACTCTTAACCCCTCCTCTGCTCCACATATTAAATACCGATTCAAGGTCTTTCACCGTATGGTGTGGAGAAAGCATGAATGATTGTAGCCAAACGATATTTCTTGAGAATTTACTATTACCTCGACCCCATACCTTGTCATCTTTCTGTATATCAACTGGTGGTTTGTACTCTTTTATAATAGCAAGAGTTACTGAATCATCCCAATTTTGCGCTTTACTTACAAAGCATAAGAATACCAATCCTATAATCAGTAATTTTTTCATTACAGTAGATTGCACTAAGCTAATAAAATAATAGTTTCAATAATAATTTTGTAACCGTTATGTGGAACTATATATGGTGAGTCGTTTGTAATCCGTAATTTATAGTATTTATTGCATTAATACCTGAAGTAGATCTCGGTGGCGCCGAAGCCATACTTACCGCTCCATTCGTTTTTAAAGCGGGCTATCTCCGGTATCTTTTTGAGTACGGCATGTACTTCTTCGCGCAGGCGGCCTTTACCCAGGCCATGTATCACTACCATGCGCTCCTGCCGGTGCACGAGGGCCAGCTGCACATAGTGGCGCAGTGTATCCATTTGTATCGTCAGCATCTCAGCATTAGACAGGCCGCGTGTATTTTCTATCAGCGATTCTATGTGTAGGTCTATCTCATATTTACCCGATTCGATGGTGCGGGTAGTAACCACAGGCACAGCCGCTTTGGGCGGTGGGGGCGGCATCCATTGATCTATATCTTCTTTCTTTTTCTTGGGGGCAAAATCTTCTATAAGCGGGTAAGCAAAAGTAGGCTCATTGTTCTGCATCATCTGCGTGATGTGCTCAAACAGTTTTTGCGGGCGTATGCGCAGTATGCCATCTGCTGTTTCCATCAACTCGTTGGTGGTATCCGTAAGCTGCCAGTGAAAGCGTGGCTGGTCATTCATATCCGGGTAGGTAATGCTGTGAATGTAGATGTTACCAAAGCCATGCAGCGTACCCTCGTGCTTGAATTCACTTTTGTGGGCAAATTGCACATCATACACAAACTTCACCGGCTGCGGCAGCTCATTGAGCAGGTATACCTGTACCAGCTCCACCACATCTTCTATACCATCAAACTTATACACCGGCATAAAGGAGAGGTATACCCCGCGCGCCATGCGCTGCTTCCGCTCTGTTATACGTTCTACGGGCAACTGCTCCGGCAGCGTTCCCTTTTTCTTTTTGGCCTTGTCGGTAAACCATTTGAGGTAGGGATGATCCACCTCGTTCATATGCACCGGGAAGGTGGTCTTGCCCACCCTTACCTCTATCATATCATTATTGATATAAGCAGTTACATGGCCTTCTTCTCCACTACGCAGCAGTATTATCGGGTCCCCTATTGAGAATTTCATATGCTTATTGTTACCTGGTCATTTCGTATCGTTCAGATTTGACAACTTTTAAAAAGTTGTCAAATCTTAGACCCTTACATTTTCATAACATGTTATTCAGCCTCCAGTGCGTTCAGCCACTCCACCATTTTTCGCACGGCCTTACCCCTGTGGCTGATGCTGTTCTTTATATCAGAGGGCAGTTCGCCAAATGTTTCATCATAGCCCGTGGGGATAAAGATGGGGTCGTAGCCAAAGCCTCGCTCTCCCCTCTTCTGTTCTATAATTCGCCCTTCGCAGATGCCTTCAAAATAATACACCTCGCCTTCCCACATCAGGCATATGACCGCTTTGTAAAATGCGCTGCGGTCTTCCTTGTCTTTTAATTCAGCCAGCACTTGCTGCAGGTTAGCCTCATCATTGCGGCTGCCACTGTAATGCGCGCTATCCACACCCGGCGCGCCGTTCAGCGCTATTACACAAAGCCCGCTATCATCGGCAAATATATTTTTGCCGGTGGCCGTGTATATAGCCGATGCCTTGGCCAGCGCATTCTCCTCGAATGTATGGAACGGCTCAGGTATCTCCTCCGTAAAGCCAATATCGCTGAGCGAGCGCAGCTCTATACCG
>CAIVKT010000497.1 GCA_903906615.1 uncultured Bacteroidota bacterium
AGAAAGCAGCTAAGAACGGCGATGCTAACAGTGGCAACTAATACCTATTACCCCTAGAAAAGCGAAGCGGCCTTTATCGGGCCGCTTCGCTTTTTGTGTTATAAAGGCTGTATTATTTATTCATTGTTGCCAGGAATTCTTCATTACTCTTGGTTCCTTTCATCTGTTGCAGCAGGAAGTGCATAGCCTCGTCTGTGTTCATATCATTGATGTGATTGCGGAGCAGCCACATCTTGTTCTGCACATCTTTTTCCATCAGCAGGTCGTCGCGGCGTGTGGATGATGAAGTGATATCGATAGCCGGGAAGATACGCTTATTGGCCAGCTTACGGTCCAGCTGTAATTCCATGTTGCCGGTGCCTTTGAATTCTTCAAAGATCACTTCATCCATTTTAGAGCCAGTATCAATGAGTGCAGTGGCGAGAATGGTGAGCGATCCGCCATTTTCTATTTTACGCGCAGCGCCAAAGAACTGTTTTGGCTTCTGCATAGCATTGGCTTCCACACCACCGCTCAATACTTTACCACTTGCGGGCGCTACGGTATTGTGGGCACGTGCCAGGCGGGTAATGGAGTCGAGCAGTATCACCACATCGTGGCCTACTTCCACCAGTCGCTTTGCTTTTTGCAGGGCTATGGTAGATACTTTTACGTGCTTATCAGCCGGCTCATCGAATGTAGAGGCGATTACCTCTGCGCGTACACTGCGCTGCATATCTGTTACTTCCTCGGGGCGCTCATCCACCAGCACTATCATCAGGTAGCACTCAGGGTGGTTCTTCGCTATGGCGTTGGCCACTTCTTTCAGCAGCATGGTCTTACCTGTCTTAGGCTGTGCCACTATCAGTCCGCGTTGTCCCTTGCCTATCGGCGTAAAGAGGTCCATGATGCGCGTACTGTAGTTGCTGCCGGTGGTAGTGAGGCTCAGCTTTTCAAAAGGGAACAGCGGTGTCAGGTAATCGAAAGGCACGCGGTCGCGTATCTCATCGGGCAACCTGCCGTTTATTGTTTCCACCTTCAACAAGGCGAAATACTTTTCACCTTCTTTGGGCGGGCGCACATTGCCCTTCACGGTATCACCTGTCTTCAACCCGAACAGTTTTATCTGCGAAGGAGAAACATAGATATCATCGGGAGAGCTGAGGTAGTTATAATCGCTGCTGCGCAGGAAGCCATAGCCATCGGGCATCATTTCCAGCACGCCTTCGCTCGCTACAATACCTTCAAATTCAAGATTGAACGTGCTTTGGTTTTGTTGTTCGCGGCGCGGCCTTGGAAATTGTTGCTGCTGGTTTTGTTGTTGTGGCTTATTGCTATTATTATCCGCCTCAGTAGACTGCTGGGGTGGTTGTATATCCGGCGGTGCATCGGCAGACGGCATAGTGATTCCGCTGCTTTCTTTGCTCTCTTCGGATTGTGTTTGTGGATTTGTGTTGTTGGCAATAGGCTCTTTTGCTTCGGCTGCCGGTGCGGCGGCTTGTTCAGGCCTTGGATTTGGCCTCGGATTTGGCTGCGGCCTAGGCGTTGGCCCTGCGGGCCTTGGTGCAGGTGTTGGCGCTTCTGCTCTTGGCTCCGGCGCAGGTGGCCTTGGTGTTGGCACCCTTGGTGCTGCAGGTGGCGCTGTATGGCGGTCATTAGCTGGTGCGGGAGTATCTTTAAATTTGCGTGGGCGCGGCTTTTTGCCTCCATCCTCTTGCGCTTCTGTGTTCTCTGTGACAACTGCGGAAGTTGCTTCGGCAGCAGGCGCAGCGGCTTGCGGAGCTGTTGCAACAGGCGCTTCGATAGCGGCAGCGGCGGCAGTTTCTTCCTTGGGCTTGCGGCCACGTTTCTTTTTAGGCTCTTCCTCTACCGGCTTGCTGTCTAATGCCTGCTTGTCTAATATTTTATAGACAAGGGCTTGTTTCTCTAATCCTGCGGCGTTTGGTAATTTTAAATGTTCAGCTACGTCTAACAGCTCGGGGATGAGCATATCATTTAACTGAGAAATGTCGTAAGGCATGCTTGTAATTTTTCTGAATGAATATTTTGATTGAATAAATAATAATAGTAAAACTGGTCTAAGATCTTATTTGATATTCCGGGTACTAAAATCTGGGAATGGTCAGATAAACTGAATGAAAGGCTGGAACAAATACTGTTTCCTTGATGCAAGTTTACGACTGTTTTTGTTAATAAAGAAATAATCCTTTATTTTTTATAAGAATGACAAAAAGACCGTGCCATGTCTTGTATAGTGGTGTCTATAGGGGTATACGCGAAACCCGGCAGGGCCTGTAGCAGCTTGCTATTGTCATACAAAGATACCAATGCCGCATTGTTGGCAGTTTCTTTTGTGATCAGCGAATGTGTACCGAATAT
>CAIVKT010000498.1 GCA_903906615.1 uncultured Bacteroidota bacterium
AACACTTGGCGACCTCGGCGCACTGGCTGCTATCAAGGACAAGATGAAGAAAGCTGAAGATGACGCGGCTGAATAATGTGAAAAATGCGGCAATGTGCTGATGTGCAAATTGCCCGGAATAAATAATAAGGCGCCCGATTTTATCGGGCGCTTTTTTATGAGGGCATGTGCTATGTACAATAGCGATTGTCATCGTGATCCAGATTACTATCGGAACAAACAACGACCACCTTGCGTAGCATTTTCAAACGAAAGAGGACCAGCTATCAATTTATCAACTTATCAACTTATCAACTTATCAACATGACCGACAACACCAAAAGATTCAGCAACCGGGTAGAGGACTATGTAAAGTACAGGCCCGGCTACCCTACTGCTATCATCGGCTACCTGCGGCAGCAATACGGCCTTACCACGGATAAGCTGGTAGCTGATGTAGGCGCAGGCACGGGTATATCCTCCGCAATGTTACTGAATGCGGGGTACAAAGTGGTGGCTGTGGAGCCCAATAAAGAAATGCGGGAGAAAGCCATTGACCTGCTATCGCCCGATGACCGCTTCACCGCAGTAGACGGCACCGCAGAGGCTACAGGGCTGGCAGCAGGTAGTATTGATGCCATCATTTCGGCGCAGGCATTTCATTGGTTTGATGTGGTGCAGGCAAGAGCAGAGTTTGCCCGTATACTGAAACCCGGCGGCATAGTGGCACTGATATGGAACGAGCGCAAAACGACTACCCCCTTCGAGCAGGAATATGCCGCGCTCATCACCAAACATGCAAGCGACTACGTACCAATTGACCAACGCATAGACACCGAAAAAGCAAACGCTTTCTTTGCACCACAGCCTATGCAAATGGAATTATTTCAAAACAAGCAGGAGTTTGATAAGGACGGCCTTATTGGCCGACTGGCCTCTTCCTCCTATATGCCCGCGCGCGGGCAGCAAGGATATGATGCTATGATAACAGGCATTGATGCCCTGTTTAATAAAAATAACGACAATGGTCTCGTATCCATTCATTATGATACCAGGGTGTATGCGGGAAGATTGTCTTAGTGATACAATTACTCAATGGCTCAATGTTTGTAGCAATGAATTTAGCACTTTGACTTAAAATGGCTAACTTTATCAAAATCCTATCGGGTATAAAACTTATTACCGAATTAACCTGATTGCGCATTTCAATTTTTCACATTAACCACATTTTTTCACATTTTTCACATTAACCAAATGGCCTGGGAAGAAAAAAATAACACATTATACCGATCATTTACTTTCCGGGATTTCGGAGAAGCGTTTTCTTTTATGACGCATGTAGCCCTGATAGCCGAAAAGCAGGACCACCACCCTACCTGGACAAATACCTGGAACAAGGTGGAGATATGGCTGAGCACACATGATGCAGGCAATAAAGTAACGGACAAAGACAGGACACTGGCAGCAGCTATAGATAAAGTGACCGGCAAATAAACCAACACACAATGAGCAATAAAGCAACAGGCGCCTTTGAAGTAAAGATAGTGCCGCAGGAAGACCGCACCATACAAATGCTGTCGAGAATGACGATAGACAAGACCTTTCATGGCGACCTCGAAGCCACATCGCAGGGGCAAATGCTGGCCGCAAGCACCAGCATACCACACTCGGCAGGCTATGTGGCCATAGAGCGTGTAGAAGGCACACTGCACGGCAAGCGTGGCAGCTTTGTGCTGCAGCACAGCGCCACCATGAACAAGGGCGAGCCTACCCTGCTCATACACGTAGTGCCGGACTCAGGCACCGATGAATTCACCGGCCTGTCCGGCAAGTTGAACATCATCATGGAAGAGGGCAAGCACTCATATGAGTTGGAGTATAAACTGCCGGAGTAATGGCAATTGAATACTAAAATGATAAAAGCCCCTTTGCAGGGGCTTTATATGCTATGTTATTTTGAGTGCTTATTCAGCCACGTGGCGCTTATGCAGCGAGCGGGGAAAACGCACTGCCAGCCCGCCATTTACGAGGCCCTTGTAACCAACACCTATCTCTAAGAAGCCGGCAAACTGCCTGCCCACGCGAATGCCAAACGGAGTGGCCTGGAAGCCATAAGCCTTGGCTCCTGAGCCATCGGCTACGCCCTGCTGTAGCTGGTAATCGTTGAATATAGCCACACCATAAGCCAGTGCGCCATACAAGCGTATGCGTACATCGGCATCACGGGTATCAAGGTAAGTAGCAGTAAGCTCAGGGGCTATGGTGATGAAGCTACCCCAATCGCCGATGTTTTCCACCCCCACACCCAGGCCCAGCGTCACATCGCGGGTAAGGTAGTAGCGGTAGGTGATGGTAGGCACACCACCGGATGTGCTGTACGGAGCGCCGTTATATAAGGAGTAGATACTGTAATAACCATAGCCGAGGGCTATTTCGCTCTTGCCCTTTTGCGCATGGCCCTTAGGGATAAAGCAGATCATAGATAATGCAACACATAAAGCGAATATCTTTCTTTGCATGGTAAAACCGTTTTTAATGAGTGTGTGATAAGCTGTTAATGGCTTAAAGATATAGCAATCTTTGATTTCTCCAAAACCTTGCCCTACAAACAGTGCCGAAATATAAGGCCACAGGCGTAATGAGGCCCGCACGAGCAGGAAAAAACACAACTTAATTCCCACAAACCATGTAATTTTGCCGCCCTATGTACGAACCGATCAGTAATGAGCAATTGATAGCCGTGGCTCATGAGCACGGCACACCGGTATATGTGTACCATGCCGAAAAAATAGCGCAGCAGTACCATAAGCTTACAGACGCATTCAAGGGACATCCTACCAAGTTCTTTTATGCCTGCAAAGCCCTTACCAACGTCAATATACTCAAGTACATGAAGGGCCTGGGCGCACTGCTGGATTGCGTGAGCATCAACGAAGTGAAGCTGGGCATGATGGCCGGTTTTGAGCCCAATGAGATACTCTTTACACCCAACTGCGTGGAGCTGAGCGAGATACTGGAAGGTGTAGCGCTGGGTGTGCGTATCAATATAGATAACATATCTATACTGGAGCAGTTTGGCAATAAGTACGGCAACACCTACCCGGTATGTATCCGCATCAACCCGCATATAGTGGCGGGTGGCAATTACAAAATATCTACAGGGCATATAGACAGCAAGTTTGGCATATCTATACACCAGTTGCGCCACATAGAGCGCATAGTGAAGAAGACCAACCTGCACATACAGGGCCTGCACATGCACACGGGCAGCGAGATCAAGGACATAGATGTGTTCCTGCAAGGGCTGGAGGTGATGTTTGGCGTGGCAGCACACTTCCCCGGCATCGACTTCATAGACCTGGGCAGCGGCTTTAAAGTGCCGTACAAAGAAGACGAGCATGAAACAGATGTAAAGACGCTTGGCCGCCGCGTGGCAGAGGCTGCTAAAGAATTTGAAACAGAAACAGGCCGTCCGTTAGAAATCTGGTTTGAGCCGGGCAAGTACCTGGTGAGCGAGTGTGGTTCTTTCGTGGTAAAGGCAAGCGTCATCAAGCACACCACTGCTACAGTGTTCGTGGGGGTCAATTCAGGCTTTAACCACCTCATACGCCCTATGTTCTACGACTCTTACCACCGCATCAGCAATATCTCTAACCCCGAAGGGAATGAGCGTATCTATACCGTTGTAGGCAACATCTGCGAAACCGACACCTTTGCCTGGGACCGTGTGCTGAACGAAGTACGCGAGGGAGACCTGCTGGTGTTTCATAACGCCGGTGCCTACGGCTTCGAGATGAGCAGCAACTTCAACTCGCGCCTGAAGCCGGCCGAAGTGATGATCAAAGACGGTAAGGCGCAACTGATACGCAAGGCCGATAAATTCGAGGATCTTTTGAGGAATCAAATTATATAGTACATTCGCCCAACTCAATAAAAGCCATTGATCTATAACTAAAAAACACTTTTTATGCGCAAACCCTACATTTTAATGCTCGGTGGATTATTAGCACTTGGAGCATGTACCAAACCATCTAATAACACAACAAATAACACGACTGTATTGCCTGCTGCAAATCCTGCATTTACTGTAGATGGTATTACTGATGTCAGCCTCGACCATACGCAAGGTTATTACACATCTACGTTGCCATTGGTTATCGAATACCAGGACTCTGTGCAGCAAACAGTTACAGTATCGGTATCCGGTATGCCCGCTACTGCAGGCGGTACACCGAATGGCGTATTTGCTACCGGCGTACCTACCTTCAATTGCACTATTGACTTTACCTATAATCGCGATAGCCACGTTATTCCAATAGGTACCTACCCTATTACCGTTACGTGTACCGGAAGTGTGAG
>CAIVKT010000499.1 GCA_903906615.1 uncultured Bacteroidota bacterium
ATAAAGCCGGCACCGCCGGTGACCAAGAAGTTCTTACCCGATATATCTTTTGTATGAAATACTGCCATGTATCAACTGAACTAAAAATAAAAAGACCGCACACCAAAAGCGATACGGTCTTAAAAGATCTTAAACAAAAAGAACTATGCTTTCTTTTCAGTCTTAGCTGTTGTCTTCTTAGTACGTGCAAGGCGGCTTTTACCAAAAGTGCCCGACGATATCTTACCGCGTTTAGTGCGTTTATCACCTCTTCCCATGATCTATAATTGTTTTTAGAGTGCAAATATAAAAAAAAGCAAGGAATGTTTCATCCTTGCTTTTGTGTTTCTTTTGTTTTGAAGCTTATTTTTTACCGGAGATCTTAGTTGCGAACTCCTTGCCTGCCTTAAATTTAGGCACTTTGCGTGCTTTGATCTTAATAACAGCACCGGTCTGCGGGTTGCGGCCGTTGCGGGCAGCACGCTCAGATACAGAGAATGTACCAAAGCCTACCAGTGTAACACGGTCGCCTTTTTTCAGCGCCATTACTACTGCGGTAGTGAAAGAATCCAGCGCTTCGTTGGCCTGAACCTTAGTAACGCCTGCGTCTTTAGCAATTTTGTCAATCAATTCTGCTTTGTTCATAACGGTTTGTTTTTTGTTTTTGAAAATGAATTTTATTGAGGATAGAACAAATATACTCACCTTTATTGCACTTCCAAATATCCCGCAAGAATTATTTTCAACATCAAACCCTTGCCAGTCGCCGCTTTCCACACGTTATGCACATTTTGATGAAAAACGGAACATTAACAAATCGGCCGGGATGCGCCACAGGCATGGATTACGCAATTTTGGCAAGGAATTTGCTGTGGCTCATTTTCGCTGAAACCCTTACTAACAGCGTGGTTCAAAGAATTTCCATAACGGTGCGAAAAGCCACGAACTTACCGCCATAAGCCTTAAATGCTTTTTCGCGCATAGTTTCTGCGAATTTGTCAATATAATTGTTATACTGCTCCATACTGTTGCACAGGTATTGCGCGGCATAGGTGACTCCATCGCTCTCATCCTGCTCCAGCAGGCGGCAGAGGCGGCTTTCGGTAAAGAGGCCCGTGTTCAGCAGGTCGGGCATGTGCTCGGTTTTCATCCATGCGGCCCACTCATCGGCCACAGCGGCTTCTACTTTTAGTGTTACGTTGTACAGTATCATTTTGCTATCATTCAGGTGCTCAAAAAATTACCACTTCTTTTCTATGCTTTCCAGTATGGCTACGTAGCTCACATACCTATCGGCTGCTATGCGCTGTTCTACCACCGCCTGTTTTACGGCACAGCCGGGTTCGTTGATGTGCAGGCAGTTGTTGAACTTACAATCCTTCATCACCGCGCGCAGCTCGGGGAAGTAGTGTGCCACTTCCTCCCGCTCAAAGTCTATGAGGCCAAACTCCTTTACACCGGGGGTATCAATGATCTTGCCGCCCGCCGGCACATCAAACATCTCGGCGAAGGTGGTGGTGTGCTGCCCCTTGCCGCTCCAGCCCGATACTTCGTTGGTACGTATATCCACACCGGGTATCAGTTGATTGATGAGGGTACTCTTCCCTACCCCTGAATGCCCGCTGAACAGCGTGACCTTGTTGTGTATAAATGCCTTCAGCCCATCGAGCGTGGCAAGGTCGGTGGCCGATACCGGAAATACCGGGTAACCTGCCGCCCCATACATCTGCTGCCATTGCAGCAGCACCTCGCGGTGCTTGGGCTTTATGAGGTCCGTCTTGTTCACGACCAGTATGGCGGGTATGTGGTAAGCCTCGGCAGTGACCAGGAAGCGGTCTATAAAGCCCGTAGAGGTACGCGGATCGGCAATGGAGGCTACCAGCAGGGCCAGGTCTATATCGGCAGCTATGATGTGCTTCTGGTTCTTGTTGTGCGGCGACACGCGCACCATGTAGTTGTGCCTGTCGGCCACCGCCGTTATCATGCCCTTTAGCAGGTCTTCGTCCTCCACATCAAAAGACACCGTATCTCCCACAGCCACCGGGTTGGTAGACGAGATGTCCTCATCTATCTTCAGCTTGCCCTTTATACGCGCATTCCAGAACACGCCATCCGCAGTACGAACGGAATACCAGCTGCCGGTTGATTTATATACTGTGCCTTGCAAGTTTAAATTTTACGGGGTAAAAATAAGGAGGAATAGCCACAAGTGAGGGACTTGTTTGTGGGGATGCCGGTTTAAATTACAGCCCAGACAAGGACGCAGGTAAAACCTATGCCCAACTACTCATTCCTTATTCTTTTTGAAAGACTACCCTGCAACATGGGATTCTGTAAACACGCTACAGCTGATACCCATCGGTGAGTGTTTTGAGAAAAGAGACAATATCGGCTTCGTCCTGGGGTGTCAGTTTCAGGTCGCCTTCCTCAGTATGGTCTATGTTGGGCGCATATTCGGGTGTAGCAAATCCTGAGCCGGGTACGTCGCGGGTATTGTAGAAATGTACCACCTGCTCCAGCGTACCAAAACAGCCATTGTGAAAATAAGGGGCCGTGAGTGCAACATTTCTCAATGTGGGCGTACGGAAGGTGCCGTAAAAAGCTGAGTCATTGATGAAATCGCCGAGGCCGAGGTCTATATACGACTGGCCTGCCGCATTGTAGGTACCCGGCAATGTGTAGTAGGGATTGTAGGGATTTTTCGGCACACCATCGTTCTCATAACTAAAATCGGTGAACAATACCTTGCCGCTTGCTGCATCAGGTGTGATCAGGTGGCAATTGGCACACATACCTTTCAGCGTATCTGTGAAGAGCAGCATACCGCGGGTCTCGGCATCGGTAAGTGTGGCCTTTCCAGCCAAATAGTAGTCGTATTTCGATGTAAAAGGGCTTAACTCTTCGCTGCGCTCATAGGTAGCTATAGCAGCAGCTATATTAGCAAATGCGGTGTTTACGTCTGTGATGTTGCCATACGCAAGCTGGTAATAACTCAAGTTCTCCGAGCGCTGTAGCTTCGCCACCACCATTGCAGCATCGGTATTGCCCATTTCAAGGGGGTTAAGAAAAGGCTTTTGCGCCTGTTCTTCCAGGGTATTTACCCTGCCATCCCAAAAAAGGCCGCCTACATAGGAAGAGTCGTCAATACTGTAATGAAGGGCAGGCACATACTGTGCATACATAGCCACAGGCGCATTCCTGTTGCCGAAAAGGCCTGGCACTACACCAGGCGAAACAATATTGTGCGCAGGATCGCTGAAGGCTACTGATGTGGCATGGCAGCTACCGCACGACTGGCCGGAAGGATTGGACAAAGTGTTATCGAAAAACAGCCTGCGGCCCAGTGTTACTATGAGCTCGTCTGAATGCAACTCTGCGGGATAGCTTGACTTGCGGCACGACCCGAACTCTGCCAATGATATAAGAACGAGCAGTACGACCAATACAGAATACTTTGTACGAATTATTTTCATGTGCGGTGAGGTTTTTACCATTTGCTTTTCCCGGCACGCAAAAATGAGGAAAGAGGTAAACGATCTCTTTCACAAACAGGAATAACGAGTATCACTTTCGGGAAAAATATGCAGCACGAGGGATGGTAACTGTCCCATTGGTTTTTACTTTTTTTTTCCGATAGCTATCGGGATAACTCTAATTAAGGTTTTTTATGTAAGGGAGTGTGGTAAACTGTCCGCTAAAGCTATGGCGTTAGAAGAGTAAAAGTGGAAAGTGAATGATGTAAAGACTGAAATTGCTATGCAGGTAAAGCCGCTACCCCGAACCAAAAAAAAGCTGCACCACCCTCCGGCAGTGCAGCTACAAATCATTCCCTATAAACCTACTTCACTATAAACTTGCCCGACTGCGTGTTACCTGCCGTGATCACCTGGTACAGGTACAGGCCCGCTGTGTAGCCTCTTACGCTAAATGAAGCGGTAGTGCCGTTTGCGATCTCCTGCCTATCGAGTACCCTGCCGGTAATATCCATCAGCTTTATGGTTACATTGCCCGATGCGGGGAACTCAAAATTAAGTATACTATTTGTAGGGTTGGGGTATACTGAGAACTTACCATTTTTTACTACACTACCTACCTGTGTAGCAGTATCTGCGACCACTCCACAGTTCACCTCATCACACCCATTGCTATCTACTCCTATCAGCCACATATCCTGGCTGGTGTGCCATACAGGCAGGCTGTCATTCATAGCAGTTCCTATAAACAAAAGATTGCCATTAGGTCGCTCTATGGCATCAACAATATATGCACAGTGGGTTGTATCGCTATGGTATATATGCTGCCAGGCTATTGCTCCTGCCGGTGTTATTTTCGTTGCCCAGGTCCACGTACCACAGCCATAGTAATCCCAGTTATCTCCCATTACTACATAGCTGCTATCCTTTAGTTGTTTCAGGTACATTGGCTGCCGGTGACCCGCATCGTTATATGGGAAAGATGTGATCCACGTAATTCGGAAGTTAGTATCTAAATGTGCAATATATCCTGGAAAATTGGTAAAATCGGATGGATCACTGGTGTACAAGGAATCATAACTACCTATTTGAATGTATCCGCCATTTATATCTTTATACATATTGCTGGTCGCCGTACTTAGGCCGCCTGAAACCATATATCCATTGCTGTACACTGTATCTTTAAGCACATTGCCTAATGCATCTAATACAAGAAACCAAGGTCTGTTATAATAATACTCATTGTAATCGGGGGGGCCTAAATTAATGAGCTGCGTTGTCATAGCTGCTATTACTATTCTGCCATCTGTTAGCGGTATAATATTATTTATAGTCCCCCATTGATTAGTGAATTTTCGGTAGGAATGCGTCCATAAGGTATCACCCACACTATCCGTTCTAATCAGGTATGCCGGATAATAAGAAGGCACATTAAAATCCTTATATCCACCAATAATATAACCGCCATCAGGCATTATACTACAAGCCGCAATAGCCGAAAAATATAATGAAGTATCGGTATATTTTTTTATAAAAATAGTGTCCCCTGCATTATTATACTTAATTAATCCCGCGGTCGCTCTATATGTTGTATCGTAGTTGTATGTGATTGATAAAGGGGCGATGTAACCATTTAATATTTTTTTTGTTTGTTGAGGAGTTCCGGGGTATAAACTAGAATTATTGCTGTTTTGCAGAATGTGTTTTGACAATATTGTATTACCATCAGCTGAAATTATTGTATTAAATAACCCCCAATTACCTGTTACAGGATTAAGCAATTCGCCAATTACAAAGTAATTGCTATCCGGCTGTAAAAATATATCACCTGGCCAGTCGTAGCTGCTATCTATATCAAATAATTTCTGGTATTGTTGAGCAAAAGACATTGCTGGCGCTGCCAATAATGGCAGCACCAACAATGATTTGATGATGATTGATAATTTCATAGAATAGAGTTGAAAAACTACGGCTGATACACTAAACGCACTTGTGTTGTTATACCACCATCGCCAGGTGACTTGCGAATGTGTAAATTGTTGCCACTCATCACAAGATAAGCAAAAACAACAAATATCAATAAAACAAAACA
>CAIVKT010000500.1 GCA_903906615.1 uncultured Bacteroidota bacterium
GCCCAACGAGATGGATATGGGCGAGCTAAAGAAAGGAGCGTTGCATACGAACGTATGAAACTCACCATTTTCACCGCAGGGGTCTACATTATCAGGCAGGTCGTTTAGCAGGCCGGCATTTATCTTTCTGCCGAGGAACTCTTTGCCGAGGTATTTATCGCTCACACAAACTATAATTGCCTCAATGCCTGTGGCGGCA
The DNA here is from genome assembly GCA_903906615.1 of uncultured Bacteroidota bacterium. Classification (GTDB taxonomy): domain Bacteria; phylum Bacteroidota; class Bacteroidia; order Chitinophagales; family Chitinophagaceae; genus Nemorincola. The sequence goes on from CAIVKT010000500.1 coordinate 200, forward strand.
ACCATACGCACCAGGTCGCGCGTATCTTTTTTCCAAAGTGGGAAAATTGCGGTCATGCCTGCTTGCGCCAGTTGCTGCTCACGGTATGTTTTAAGGTCTTCAAGAAAAATATCGCCATAGGCTGCAACAGATACCCCTTCACTGTTTAGCCGGCTCATGGTTTCGAGCATGGCTTGTTTGTAGATGCCGTCATCAGGGCTGGCAGGCAGCTTTACTTGAGCAGCGGGATGCCCATTCTTGCGGCCTGCATATCCAGCAGTTCTTCCCGCACAACGTGCATGAATACCCGCTCATGCTCCAGGCTAAGTGTTGTGAGCAGGTGTGTGATCTTGTGCTGTTGCTGCTGTGTAATGAGGTGATAGGCCAGCGCGGCATCTTTACCCGAGCTCCAGTTCATGACTGTGTTAATTTTTTCCGGCATACCTATAACAAGTGTATTTTTGCAAATCAAAATAATTTACCACACACTTACTAATATTTTTACGGCATGCCATACGCGATCATCACAGGAGCCAGCCAGGGAATGGGAAAAGTAATTGCAGAAAAACTGCTGCAACAAGGATTTTCAGTGGCGTTGTGCGCCCGTAATAAAACCAAACTGGATGCACTTGCTGCCGAATGGAAACTCGCCTACCCGCAAGCCACCATCATTGCCTATGCAGCCGACCTGACCGTAAAAAGCGAAGTAGATACCTTCGCAGACAAAGTGCTGGCCACCTTCCCCGATACAGACCTGCTCGTTAATAATGCAGGCAATTACCTGCCTGGCACCATAGCGGATGAACCGGAAGGGCTACTGGAACAAATGATCGCTATCAACTTATTCAGCGCCTACCACCTTACCCGCAAGCTGCTGCCCAAAATGAAAAGCAGGGGGCAAGGCCATATATTCAACATGTGTTCGGTGGCCAGCCTGAAGGCATACCCCAATGGCGGCTCGTACAGTATATCCAAGTATGCGTTGCTGGGTTTCTCGGAGAATCTGCGTGAAGAGCTAAAACCCTTCAGCATTAAAGTGACCTCGGTATGCCCCGGCGCCACCTATACCCCATCGTGGGAAGGCAGCGGTGTGGAGCCGGGCCGCATTATGGAAGCCGCAGACGTGGCCGCGATGATATGGGGAGCCTATAGCTTATCGCCACAGGCCAATGTCGATACCATAGTACTTCGCCCTGTAAAAGGGGATATATAAGGCATTTACCACACCCAAACGTAATGATATGGCCGCCAGCTTTTTAACGTGACTTTAACCCTCACTTTTTTGCGTGTCGCATATACAAAATTAATTTTGTGGACACCCGATATGAAAGGCATCAAAGACATGTGGCGTTACAGTATAGTGTTCCTGCTTCTGGCGGGTTCCTGCTCTGTATGGGCGCAAAATGTGGTGTTCATCGCCGAAGCAGGCGCTAATAAAATAGGTATCAAAGATAATGTACAGGTACAGTACACCGTAAAAGACGCTCAAAACCTTCAATCTATCTCTCCCCCGCTCACTTCGGATTTCGCAATTGTAGGCGGCCCATATCAATCATCCAGTTCGGCAGTAAATGTGATCGGCAACCGGATGGTTCAATCGCAAAGCATAACGCTGACTTATGTGCTGCAACCCCGGCACGAAGGGAATTTTATTATACCACCGGTAGTAGCCAAGGATGCCGCAGGCCATACCTACCAATCGAACGCAATAACGATACAGGTGGTTGCGGGCAGTATGCAGCAACAGCGCCGCCAGCCGCAGCAGCGCGACCCCTTCGGGCAGGACGATGATGCGATGGCCATGCTACAGCGCATGCAACAAATGCAGCAGCAGCAGATGCAGATGATGCAGCAAAGCCGTGGCCTGCAACAGCAGCAGCAACAGATGCAGCAGCAGCGCCAGCAACAGCAGCAGCCAGACCCGCCGGTGGATGAGGCCCAACTGAAAAAAGACCTGTTCATAAAGGTGACTGTAGATAAGAATAAAGTACATGAGGGTGAGCAGGTAACCGCGAGCTATAAGCTGTATACCCGCATACCCATGCAAGTGGACATTTCAAAGTTACCCTCGCTCAATGGCTTCTGGACACAGGACTTTGACATACCCCGGCCACCGAAACCCACGGAAGAAACCTACAACGGCAGAAAATACCAGGTACTACTGCTCAAGAAATCGGCATTATTCCCGCAACAAACAGGGACACTGGAACTGGATGAGGCAGAAGCAAAGGGCGTAGCCCGTATCATCCAAACCGTAAAGCGCAGGCTGTCTGATATTTTCGGCGACCCGTTTGGCGGCACCATGATGATGAATGACCCTGCCTTCAACAATTCATTCTATACCGCACAGGCATACCGGGACGTGAAGGTGGACCTGAAAAGCGATCCGGTAAAAATAACCGTAGAGCCACTTACCGAAAAAGGCAAGCCAGCCGATTACGGAGGCGCGGTAGGCAACTTCACGATAAGCAGCAAAACAGACAAACAAAACATCACCACAGATGATGTGGCCACACTTACCTACACCATCACCGGTACCGGTAATCTAAAACTCATAGAAGCGCCAAAGCCGGTATTACCTGATGGACTGGAGACCTATGACCCGAAGATCGTTGACACCATCACCGGCAGGAGCAATGCTATCAGCGGCTCTAAGATCATCAGTTATGCCATTACACCGCACACACCCGGCGACTACGATATACCGGGCATCAGCTTTACTTACTTCGACCCTAAAAAGAATGCGTATGTAACAGCACATACCGAGCCAATAAAACTGCATGTGACCGCCGGTAAGAATTATAACACACGGCAAAACAGCGGCAATGCGGCGATGAAAGATATTCACGACAACATCACTACCCCAATCAACGGCCTCATATTTAACAGCAAGCCACTTGTGCTGTCGGGCGGCTATTTATCTCTTTATTTGTTGCCGCTGCTTGCGCTGCTGTTTATCCTGATCTGGAAACGCAGGGATGAAGAGCAGTCTAAAGACACCGTGAAGCTGCGCAGCAAGCGGGCTAATAAGATAGCGTTGCAGCGCCTCGTAACTGCCAAACGTTTGTTGCAGCAAGGGAGTAAAACACCTTTCTACGAAGAAATATCCAAAGCCATATGGCTGTACCTGAGCGACAAGCTGAACATACCCTTATCTTCGTTATCAAGAGATGCAGCAACGGAGGCTATGAGCAGCCGAAAGATACCAGCCACCCTGCAAAAAGAGCTGGACAATGTGATATGGGAATGTGAAACGGCGCTATACGCATCGGGCGGATCTAAACAAATGGAACACACGTACGAGGCTGCTATTAAAGTGATCAGTGATCTTGAAGACGTATTTAAAGCATGAAGCAACTAACCCTCCTATCCATCATAGTGCTACTGGCTACACAATCGTATGCCGGGGGCAATAACTATGCCGCGCAATGGGAAAAGGGTAATTCCTTTTACCGCCAAAAACAATACGACAGCGCCGTTGCGTGTTTCGAGCAGATAGCAGCGCTTAAACCTTATAATACAGAAGTATATTAC